>NZ_JAAAHR010000250.1:0-9957 GCF_009908215.1 Nonomuraea sp. K271
GCCCATAGCGAAGGAGCATGGGGAACCCGCCTCATCGCCCGAACAGCAACCGCGCGGCCGCTGTCACGCGCGCCGCGCGGAAACCCGTGCCCGCCCCTCGAAGGATGCGTACTCGCCGACCGTGCCCATGCGAGTCCCTGAAGCCGCGGCCCCCGTGGACGGTCAGGACTCCGGTGGGGTGGCGGCCTCGGCGGCGGCCTCCGGGCCTTCGTTGAGGAGGATCTCGAACCCCTCGGAGTCGAGGATCGGCACGCCAAGGTCGACTGCCTTGTCGTATTTCGACCCCGCGTTCTCGCCCGCGATCAGGAACGACGTCTTCTTCGACACCGACGACGCCACCTTGCCGCCCCTGCCGGTCAGCTCGGCGGCGGCCGAGTCGCGGGTGTAGCCCTCCAGCGTGCCCGTCACCACGAACGTCAGCCCCTGCAAGGTCTGCGGGCCCTTCTCGGGGGCCGGCTCGTCCTCCATGCGGACCCCGGCGGCCCGCCACCGGTCGATGATCTCGCGGTGCCAGTCGACCGCGAACCACTCCCGGATCGTGGCCGCGACCCGGGGCCCGATGCCTTCGACCGCGGCCAGCTCCTCCTCCGACGCGTTCATGATCGCGTCGATGGATCTCATGGTGTCGGTCAGGGCGCGCGCCGTGGGCGGGCCGACGTGCCTGATCGACAGGGCGACCAGCACCTGCGCGAGCGGCACCTGCTTGGCCCGTTCGAGCTCCTCGATGAGCTGCAGGGCGTTCTGGCTGGGCTCGCCGTTGATGTTGGAGAAGAAGGAGACGACCTTCTGCTCCCCCGTCTTCGGGTCCATCTTGGGCAGGCCGGTGTCGGGGTCGCGGACCACCGACTTGATCGGGGTCAGCTGGTCGAGTGTCAGGTCGAACAGGTCGGCCTCGGTGCGCACCACGGGCTGCTGCGGCGGCAGCGGCTGGGTGAGCGCCGTGGCCGCGACGTAGCCGAGGCCGTCGATGTCGAGCGCGCGGCGCCCGGCCGCGAAGTAGATGCGCTCGCGGATCTGGGCGGGGCAACCACGCGCGTTGGGGCAGCGCAGGTCGGCGTCGCCCTCCTTCTCGTAGGCCAGCGGGGTGCCGCATTCCGGGCAGTGCGTCGGCATGACGAACTCCCGCTCGGACCCGTCGCGCAGCGCCGCCACCGGCCCGACGATCTCGGGGATGACGTCGCCCGCCTTGCGCAGCACCACGGTGTCGCCGATGAGCACCCCCTTCTTGGCCACGACGGCGGCGTTGTGGAGCGTGGCGCGCTCGACGGTCGAGCCCGACACCACGACCGGCTCCATCACGCCGTAGGGGGTGACGCGGCCCGTGCGCCCCACGCCCACCTGGATGTCGAGCAGCTTGGTGTTGACTTCCTGCGGCGGATACTTGAAGGCGATCGCCCAGCGCGGCGCACGCGAGGTGGAGCCGAGCTCACGCTGCGTGCGGAAGTCGTCGACCTTCACGACCACCCCGTCGATCTCGTACGGCGGGTCGTGGCGATGCGCGCGGTAGTGCTCGATGAACTCGTTGATCTCGGTGAGGCCCGGCAGCACCCGGTAGAGGTCGCTGACCGGCAGCCCGAACTGGCGCAGCCGGTCGTAGACCTCCGACTGCGCCCGCGGCTCGGTCGCGCCCTCCCAGACGCCGATGCCGTGCACCAGCATGCGCAGCGGGCGCTGCGCCGTGATGCGCGGGTCCTTCTGCCGCAGCGTGCCGGCCGCGGAGTTGCGCGGGTTGGCGAACGGCGGCTTGCCCTGCTCGACGAGCTGCTCGTTGAGCTTCTTGAAGTCGTCGACCGGGATGTAGACCTCGCCGCGCACCTCGACCAGGCTCGGCACGTCGTCGCCCTTGAGCCGGTGGGGCACCCCCTTGATGGTGCGCACGTTGGCCGTCACGTCGTCACCCGTGCGCCCGTCGCCTCTGGTGGCGGCGCGCTCCAGCTTGCCGTCGCGGTAGACCAGCGCGATGGCCAGCCCGTCGATCTTCAGCTCGCACAGGTAGGGGCCCGGGTCGCCCTCGGCCAGCCGCTCGGCGCGCGCCTGCCAGGCCGCCATGTCGGCGTCGTTGAAGGCGTTGTCGAGGCTCTCCATCCTGGCCAGGTGGCGCACCTTGGCGAAGTCACCGCTGACCGGCGCCCCGACCTTCTGGGTGGGCGAGCCGGGCGTCTGGAGCGACGGATGCGCCTCCTCCAGCGCCAGCAGCTCTTTGAACCACTCGTCGAACTGCGCGTCGCTGACCGTGGGCTGATCGAGAACGTAGTAGCGCCAGCGAGCCTCGTCGACCAGCTCGCTCAGCTCGGCATGCCGCTTCAGCGCGGACACCGGCACCCCGGCGACCTCAGTGGATGGCTCGCCCACGGCCTCTCCTTCCCTCAACATTCTGAGCAAACGCTACCGCTCGGCACCGACAGAAGCGTCGCCTGTGGACGCACCTTTAGGCCCCCGTGAAAGTGCGCGCTCCCCCAGGTCGGACGGCTTCCTCCACGCGCCTCGCACCCGTCTCCGGACAACGCCGCCCGGACACGTGTACGCCCGCCGCGCCCTCCACGCCACGGCCGGTCGTCGCGTGGAGGGTTCGTGAGCGGTCAGCCGGCCTGCCGCCCGCCCGCGGGATCGTCCCTGAGCACCTGGGCGGCCTTCTCGCAGGCGGCCAGCGCCGCTCGTGCGTACCTCGGCGTGGCCCCGGCCAGCCCGCACGAGGGGGTCAGCACCACCTGCGTCGCCAGCCGGTCGGGCGCGAACCCGAGCCGCCGCCACAACTCCACCGCGGGCCCGGCGATCGCCGCCGGGCCGGGCAGCCGGGTCTCCCTGCCTGGAACGACGCCCATGAACAGCACCATCCCGGCCTCGAAGAGCTCGCCCAGGGCGTCGTCGTCCCTGCGCCGCACCAGTGAGGCGTCGACGGAGACGCCGCGTACCCCCGCCGACCGCAGCAGGGCGAAAGGCACGGAAGGCGCGCAGCAGTGCACCACGGGAGCGTCGAAGAGCCGCAGCGACTCCTCCACCCTCCATCCCTCCACCGCGGCCAGCCGTCCGAACCCTGAGGCGGTGGGCACCGTGCCGGCCAGCACCCCCGGCAGCCCCGGCTCGTCAAGCTGCAGCACGATCTCCGTCACCCCGGGCAGCCGCCGCCGCACCTCCGCGCAGTGGTCCGCGACCCCCTGCGCCAGCGACGCCGTCAGATCGCGTACGGCTCCCGCGTCGGCGAGCACCTTGTCGCCGTGCTTCAGCTCGATGGCGCCGGCCAGCGTCCATGGACCGCACACCTGCAGCTTGAGCGGCCCCGCGTAGTCGTGCGCGATCTCCTCCAGGCCGTCGAGATCGCGGCGCATGTGGTCGAGGGCCCGCTGGTGGTCGCGCCCCGGACGGTCGCTCAGCCGCCAGCCGGACGGCTGCACCTCGACCGGCAGGTCGACGAGCAGCCCCGCCGTACGCCCGACCATGTCGGCGCCGACGCCCCGGGCGGGCAGCTCAGGAAGGTAGGGCAGCCCGGGCACCTCGCCGAACACGACCCTGATCGCCTCAAGATGATCCTCGCCGGGATGTGAGCCGATCCCGGTGGCTTGGCCCATGGGCACTGTAGACATGGGCACAAGCGTAGGCTCTGCCGCATGGAGCTCACGAAATACGAACACGCGTGCGTCCGCGTGGAGAAGGACGGCAAGGTCCTGGTCATCGACCCGGGCACGTTCGGCGAGAGCCCCGTCCTGGAGGGCGCCGAAGCGGTTCTCATCACCCACGAGCACTTCGACCACGTGGACGTCGACAAGCTGAAGGCCGCTCCGCCCGGCCTGGAGATCTGGACGTGCGAGGCAGTCGCCGCAGCGCTGGCGGACGTGCCGGCCAAGGTGCAGGTCGTACGCCATGGCGACGGCTTCGAGACGGCCGGTTTCCGGGTGAAGGTGTTCGGCGAGTGGCACGCCGTCAACCACCCCGACATGCCCGTCGTGCAGAACGTCGGCTTCATGATCGACGACGAGCTCTTCTACCCCGGCGACGCCCTGACCGTGCCCGAGGTGGAGGTGCCGACGCTGCTGGCGCCGACCAACGCACCCTGGCTGAAGCTCAGCGAGATGGTCGGCTATCTGCGCGAGGTGCGCCCTGGACGGGCGTTCTCCACCCATGACGGCCTGCTCAACGACTTCGGCCTCACGGTGCTGGACAACTGGCTGAAGATGGAGTCGGACAAGCAGAAGGCCGAGATCCGCCGCCTGGAGGTCGGCGAGTCGGCCACCCTCAGCTAGCGGAGAGGATCGTCGCCGAGCCGATGACCGTGGCGCCGGAGTAGAGGACGGCGGCCTGCCCGGCCGCGACCCCCGTGGCCGGGCGGTCGAGGTCGACGCGGAGCCCGCCGCCTGCCTCCTCGAACCGGCAGCCGTAGACCTCCCCGTGGGCGCGCAGTTGCACGGTCAGGTCGTCGAAGCGGGACGGGCCGTTCCAGACCGGGGCGCCGCAGGTGATCGAGGTGACCTCCAGCGCCGCGCGCGGCCCCACCGTGACGGTGTTGGAGACCGGCTCGATCGACAGGACATAACGCGGCCTGCCGTCGGGGGCCGGGCGGTCGATGCGCAGACCCTTGCGCTGGCCGATCGTGAAGCCGTGGGCCCCCTGGTGGCTGCCCACGACGGCGCCCTCCTGGTCGACGATCGGGCCCTCCGCCGCACCGAGCCGCTCGGACAGGAAGCCGCGGGTGTCGCCGTCGGCGATGAAGCAGATGTCGTGGCTGTCGGGCTTGTCGGCGACCGTCAGCCCGCGCCGGGCCGCCTCTTCGCGCACCTCGACCTTGGTGGAGTCGCCCAGGGGGAAGATGGCGTGGCCGAGCTGCTCGCGGGTGAGCACCCCGAGCACGTAGGACTGGTCCTTGCCCTGGTCGGCGCTCCTGGACAGCACCCCGTCGACCAGCCTGGCGTGGTGGCCCGTGGCGACCGCGTCGAAGCCCAGGGCCAGCGCCCGGTCGAGCACCGCGGAGAACTTGATCTTCTCGTTGCAGCGCAGGCACGGGTTGGGCGTGCGGCCCGCGGCGTATTCGGACACGAAGTCCTCGATCACGTCGCGCTGGAACCGCTCGGCCATGTCCCAGATGTAGAAGGGGATGCCGATCACGTCGGCGGCACGCCGCGCGTCGCGAGAATCCTCGATCGTGCAGCAGCCCCGGGCACCCGTGCGGTGGGATTGGGGGTTGGCGGAAAGAGCGAGGTGCACACCAGTGACGTCGTGACCGGCCTCGGCGATCCGAGCGGCGGCCACGGCGGAGTCGACGCCGCCCGACATGGCGGCAAGCACACGCAGTCCCATGACCTTCTCAGCGTACTGTCCGTACGGGAGTGCCCGGCCATGTGGGCAGCCATCATGTACGCAGCCCATGTGCCCGGCCATGTGCCCGGCCATGTGCGCGGCCATGTGCGCGATCGGGTCCGCGGTCTGCGAGGATTCAGCGCATGCGACTGTTCGGGCGCAAGGACGAAGAGGAAGAGGCCGGCGGGCAGGACGAGGCCATCGCCGGGTTCTGGACGTGGTGGCAGGAGACCAGGCCCCGGCTCGACTCGCTGGTGGCCGAGGGCGAGGCGGCGGGGCTGGAGGAGTGTCTGGCTCCGGCGGTCTCCGCGATCCATCCCGAGCTGGTCTGGGAGGTGGCGCCCGGCAGGGAGGCGGCGCACGCCCTCGTGGTGACCGCGGCGGGCGACGCCGAGTTGCGCCCGCTCGCCCACCGCTGGGCCAGGGCCGCGCCCGCCGCCGACCTGCTGTGGGAGTTCCACCCGTCGAGACAGGCCAATCCGCAGGCCGCGGAGCTCACCATCGAGGTGGGCGGCTACGCGTTCGCGCTCGACAAGCTGATGCTCGGGCTGCGGGTGCCGCGCAACCAACCGAGGGTCGACGTGGCCGCCTACCACCCGATCTTCGCCGAGCTCGACGAGGAGACCAGGATGGAGGCCACGCTGCTGGCCCTCGACTGGCTGCTCGGCGAGGACGACGTCGCCAGATGGGTGGGCGAGATCACCCCGGCCACGTTCCAGCCGATCGACGCCGTCGCCGCCGTGCACCTGCCGGCCGTGGTCGCCGACGTGGCCTCCGGCTACGCGGAGGATGAGTGGGCGCTGCTCCAGGGCCAGACCGCGACCGGCGTGCCGCTCATCGCCACGGTCCGCCATCCGCTGCGCCCCGTCGACCACCCGCTCTGCGACCAGCACATCGCGATCACGCTGCCGTACGCGCACCGCGACGAGAACGGCCTGCCGGTCGACGGCTCGCTGGAGGCGCTGCGCGACTTCGAGGAACGCCTGGCGGCCCGCCTGCTCAAGCTGGGTGACGACGCGGTGCTGGCCGCGCACCTGAGCACGGAGGGGCACCGGATCATCCACGTCTACGCCGATCCGACCGGTGACGCCGCGATCCACGCCAAGGAGCTGATCGTGAGCTGGGAGGAGGGCGAGCCCCGCGTCGACGTGGCCGCCGACCCTGGCTGGACGGCCCTGGCGCCGTTCCTCACCTGACGCCTGCCGCAGCCGGGTCGCTGCGGCGCCGTTGATCACCCGACGGCTTGCTCACCTGACGGCGGAAGTGGGCGGTCAGCCGAGGCCAGCGCGGCGGGCGCGTTCGACGGCGGCGGGCAGCACCTCGATCAGGCGGTCGACGTCGTCACGCGTCGAGGTGTGCCCGAGGGTGAACCTGAGCGAGCCGCGTGCCGCCGCCGCGTCGGCGCCCATCGCCAGCAGCACGTGCGACGGTTGCGCGACGCCGGCCGAGCAGGCCGACCCGGTCGAGCACTCCACGCCCTTGGCGTCGAGCAGCATGAGCAGCGCGTCGCCCTCGCAGCCGGGGAAGGAGAAGTGGGCGTTGCCCGGCAACCTTCCCGGGGAGACCTCAGGCCGTCCGCCCGACGCGGAGGCGCTCTGCTGGGAGGCATGGCCGGGGTCGCCGTTGAGCACGACGTCGGGGACGGCCGCGCGTACGCGCTCGATCAGCTCGTCGCGCAGCGACGCCAGGCGGCGGCTCAGGGCCTCCTGCTCCTTCACGGCGGTGCTGACGGCCGCGGCGAGCCCCGCGATGGCGGGGGCGTCGAGCGTGCCGGAGCGTACGTCGCGCTCCTGACCACCGCCGTGCTGCACGGAGACCGGCGTCTGCCCTCTGGCCAGCAGCAGCGCGCCGGCGCCCATCGGGCCGCCGATCTTGTGGCCGGTCAGCGTGAGCGCGTCGACCCCCGACTCGGCGAACGACACGGGCAGCTGCCCCACCGCCTGGACGGCGTCGGTGTGGAACGGGATGCCCTGCTCGTGAGCGACGGCGGCCAGCTCGCGCACCGGCTGGACGGTGCCGACCTCGTTGTTGGCCCACAGGACGCTGACCACGGCGACGTCGTCGGGGTCGCGTGCGATGGCGGCGCGCAGGGTCTCGGGACGGACGCGGCCGTGCTCGTCGACCTCCAGCAGCTCGACCGCGGCGCCCTGGCTGTCGGCCAGCCACTGGGCCGGGTCGAGCGCGGCGTGGTGCTCCACGGAGCTGATCAGCACGCGCCTGCGAGGGCGGCGCGCCCAGTAGAATCCCTTGATGGCGAGGTTGTCCGCCTCGGTGCCGCCCGAGGTGAACACGACCTCGCTGGGCCGCGCCCCCAGCGCGTCGGCGATCGTCTCGCGTGACTCCTCCACCACTCTGCGCATCCGGCGCCCGGCGCCGTGCAGCGAGGAAGCGTTTCCGACCTGTTGGAGCTGGACCGTCATGGCCTCGATCGCTTCGGGCAGCATCGGGGTGGTGGCTGCATGATCAAGATAGGCCGACGGTCTGGTCACGCGTTCAGAGTATCTCGTTTGCAACTGTACCGTCCGGACGGTACAGTCGGAGCCATGCGAAGGGACGAGCTTTTGGACGCGGCGGAGGAACTCCTCTGCGACCAGGGTTCGACCGCGCTCACCCTGGCCGCGGTGGCGGACCGGGCGGGCGTCAGCAAGGGCGGCCTGCTCTATCACTACGCCTCCAAAGAAGCCCTGATCAAGGGCATGGTGGAGCGCCTGATCGACGACTTCGACGAGCTCATGGCCGCCCAGCCCGACGAGACCTACACCGGGCGCTATCTGGGCGCGACCCTGGCCGCCGTACGATCGGGCAGGTTGCGACGATGGGCGGTCGTCACAGGCGCGTCGGGCAACCTCTTCCTGCTGGCGCCGCTGCGCGAGGCGATGTCGCGGTGGCATCGCGAGGAGCTGGGCGACGAGCCCGACCCGCTGGCGGCCCAGATCGTGCGGCTGGCGTGTGAGGGGCTCTGGGACGTGGCGAGCCACGATCCGGAGCTCAACACGGACGACGATCTCCAGGCCCTGGAGGGCCGCCTCAGGGCGCTGCTCAAACCTCCCGCCTGAGCCGTCCCCGGCCCGCCCGCCCACGGGCGGCCGACCCCGCGCGAGTTCACGCGCCGATTCCGTTCGACACCCCTGCTCACGGGCCGGTCACGGCCCGATCGAGCCGGGGCTTTTCCCCTGCGGTGAGCGACCCCGCTCTCCCTCCCCTGCCTGGACGCCCATGCGTCCGGAACCCCTGAAGACAACGACTCCGTGTGAGGTGTGGCCTTATGACCCGCGAGCTGAGGGGTGCCCGTTACGGGGCGGTCCTCACCTTTGTCCTTGCCGGCCTGATGGTGGGCACGATGACCGTGCGCATCCCCGCCCTGACCGACAAGCTGGCCCTGTCCGAGGCCATGGTCGGGACGATCCTGCTGGCATGGGGCCTGGGCGCTCTGGTGACCATGCAGTCCATGCGGCGCGTCATGGCGCGCGCGGGCAGCAGGGCGGTTCTGCGGATCGGTGGCCCGCTGACGGCACTCAGCCTGGTGGCCGTGGCGCTCTCCCCCAACCTGCCGCTGTTCATGGTGGCCGTCGTGCTCTTCGGCATGGCCTTCGGCGTCATGGACGTCGCCATGAACGCCCAGGGCTCCACCGTCGAGCAGGCCTACGGGCGGCCGCTGATGAACGGCATGCACGCCGGCTGGTGCGTCGGCGCCATCTCCGCCGGAGCCCTGGGCAGCCTGGCCATCGCCGCCGGCCTGCCGTTCACCGCCAACGTGGCCCTGGTCGGCCTGGCCGCGCTGCCCGTCACCGTGCTGATCGGCCGTACGCACCTGCCCGAGCCCCCGTCCACCGGCATCGGTCCGGCGGGCCGGCGCCGCATGCCGCCGGTCGTCTACCTGCTCGGCGCGATCATGTTCTTCGCGTTCATGGTCGAGGGCACGGTGGCCGACTGGAACGGTCTCTACATGCGCAACGAACTCGGCGCGCCCGAGGCCCTGGCGGCACTCGGCTACCCCGTCTTCGAGACCGGCATGCTGGCCGCCCGGCTGACCGGCGACCGGCTGCGGGCCAGGTTCGGGGTACGCGGCATGCTGACCGTCTCCGGCGTGGCCACGGCCGGCTTCTTCGCCGCCGTACTGATCGCGCCGGCGGCCCTGGTGGCGGTGGCGGCGATGTTCTTCGTCGGGCTCGGCGTGGCGACGATCTCGCCCCTCACGTTGTCGCTGGCCGGCACCGCGACCGGCACGCCGGGTCCCGCGATCGCCCAGGCGGGGGCCATGGGGTACGCGGGCCTGCTGCTCGGGCCCGTGGTGATCGGCTTCATCTCGGACGCCACCTCGTTGCGTACGGCGCTCGGCGTCGCGGTCGTCCTCGGCGTGCTGATCGCGCTGGCCTCCCGGCTGCTCCCGCGCGAGGACCCCGCCCCGGTCACGCCGCTGCCCGTCAGGGAACCCGCCGAAGCCGCCGCCTGAGCGGCCTGCCCAGGGGCTGTGAGTTCCCTGTGGACCTCGGCGCGGGCGCCGCCCACCCGCACGTGGCGGCGCCCCGCTCACAGAGAACGGCTCTGGCGATCTTTGTGTGGTGCCGTCACAGACAGTGGTCGAGACTCTCGTCCGTGAGTGATCGCAATCGGATAACTGGCCGCGCATAGGTGCGGCCGCCCCGTGAGGATCTTGTTCGACCAAGA
>NZ_JAAAHR010000251.1:0-9941 GCF_009908215.1 Nonomuraea sp. K271
CCCATGGACTCCCCCCACACTGACACGCCCCCCAGCGAGGACCAGGGCCCCAGGCCCGGTTCGAGCCTGAACCGCGACCCCTCCGACCCCGACCGCCGTTTCGTGACGGCGGGCCAGATCAGCGGGTCACGCACCCCGCCGCCCGAGCGCCAGCAGGAGCTCTGGAACACCGTCTTCGGCGACAACTACCAGGCCATGGGCGAGCAGGACGCCCTGGAGGACGAGCCGGGCAAACCCGTCTGGATGTACGCCCTCGGTAGTTCGGTCGCCGTCGCCCTGGTGATCGCGCTGATCTGGGCCTTCCTGGCCGGGCCGCTCGCGAGCGACGACCCGGCGAGCTCGGACGTCGCGGCGCAGCCCAGCGCCACGGAGAAGCCGCGCGCCACCAAGACCTCGTCCTCGATCGGGCCGCTGCCGAAATACTCCGGCAAGCCCTCCCCCGTCATCGGCAAGGTCCCGGACGCGCAGGCCCGCATCTCGGTGCCGCGCCTCGGCGGCGACTGGCGGCTGGACCAGCGCGCCACGGTCAAGGCCACGTACGGTTTCGACACCCGCCAGTACGTCCAGGTCGCGCCCGAGCGGTACGCGCAGCTGATGTCGGGCCCGCTGTCGCAGCGGCTGGCCTCCTACTACGAGCGGGACGACCTGGAGCCGGTCATCAAGCAGGTCGTGCTCTCCGCGCGCAGGAGCTTCTTCCCCAAGGACAACAAGGTCCGCAAGATCGCCCAGCAGCCGATCAAGGTGGGCGGCTCCACGGGACGGCTGATCGCGTACTCGCTGACGTCGCAGACCGAGAAGGCCACGATCGTGACGATGGCCGTCAACACCGGGGCCAACGTCCCGGCCATCGTCTACATGTCGATCCCGGCCCAGAGCAAGCAGCTGCTGCCCGACATCCGCACGGTGATGAACCAGATCCGGGTGACGACCTGACCGGCGGCTAGAAGACGCACTCCATGTGCTTGATGCCGTTGATGAAGCTGGAGTGCAGGCGGTCCGGCTTGCCGCCCTCGATCTGCGGAACCCGGCGCAGCAGTTCGCGGAACATCACCGTGATCTCCCTCCTGGCCAGGTGGGCGCCGAGGCAGAAGTGCGGGCCCGGACCGCCGAAGCCGACGTGCGGGTTGGGGTCGCGGGCGATGTCGAAGCGCAGCGGGTCGGCGAAAACGTCCTCGTCGCGGTTGGCCGCCCAGTAGAACAGGACGGCCTTCTCGCCCTCGCGGTAGAGGTGGCCGTTCATCTCGTGGTCGCGGGTGACCTTGCGGCGCATGAAGTTCACCGGCGAGGCCAGGCGGACGATCTCCTCCACGGCTCCCGGCGCGCGCCCGTCGAGGTCGTCCAGCCAGAACGCGCGCTGGTCCGGGTTCGTGGTGAGCAGGCGCAGGCCGTACGAGACGGCGTTCCTGGTGGTCTCGTTGCCGGCCACGACCAGCAGGATGAAGAACGAGCCCAGCTCCTGCATCGTCAGCCGCTCGCCGTCGATGTTCGCGTTGACCAGGGACGACGTCAGGTCGTTGGTGGGGTGGGCGGCACGGTGGGCGGCGAGGTCCTGCACCAGTTGCTGCAGCTCCATGCCGGCGGTGAGCAGGCGGTCGGCGATCCGGGTGAGGTCGCCGCCGGTGTATTCGGGGTCGAAGCCGCCGAGGATGACGTTGGAGCGGTCGAAGACGAACTGGTAGTCGCGCTCGGGGATGCCCATCATGTCGCAGATGATCTTCAAGGGCAGGCGAGCGGCGACCTCGGTGACGAAGTCGCACCCGGGTCCCTTGGCGAGGAGGTCGCCCACGATGGCCTCTGCCGCCACCTCGACGTCCGTCTCGAACTGTTTGATCATCTTGGGGGTGAACGCCCGGGAGACGATCCTGCGCAGCCTGGCGTGCCGGGGATCGTCCATGTTGATCATCGAGCCGAAATACTCGGTGAACTCGGCGGGCATGTCGGGGATGTTCGTCGCGCCGCCCTGGCCCGAGCTGAAGACCTCCGGGTTGCGGCTGGCCTCGAGGATGTCGGCGTGCTTGACCAGCGCGTGGTAGCCGGGGCCCTTGGGCGCGAAGGAGATCTCCATCTCCTCGAAGAAGGCGGGCGTCTCGCGGGAGCGCAGCCGCTCGAACGCCCTCTCGCGCTCACCCATGGGTTTGGCCCAGAACTCGGGGTCCGACAGATCGAAGTCAAGGACGCTCATGTGGCCATCATTCGAAAAGTGGCCACTTACGTCAATGGTTCTGGCGTACACCGTACGTACCTCGTGGATATCGAGTGGCCCACGGCGCCGGGCGCGCACTAAGGTGTCCCGCATGACGTTCTTCTTCCACCTCCGCTAGCGATCCGCCGGCGGGTCGCGGACGACCCACCGCCGGCGATGCGGGACGGCCGAGCGACCGCCGTCCCGGGTCGCGACGTGGAAGAAGGACACGTAGGTGCAGACATTCCTACGTGCGGCGGGCGCTCGCATGCGGCCCGCCGCGCATGCTTTTGCCGTGGCCAGGGCCGTGCGCGGCATCGAGCCCCTGGTGGCGACGGAGATCCAGCGTTCCAGCCTCGGACGGGTGCGCGGGCTGCGCCACCGGGAGGTGTGGTTCGAGCCCTCGCCGGAGGCCGACCTGCTGGGCCTGCGCACGGCCGACGACGTGCTGATCGCCGCCGCCGTGGTGGACGGGGTCGGCCACGACCGCTCGGCGTTGCCCCGGCTGGCCGGGGCGGCCCGCGATCTTCATCCGGTCCTGCCGGCCTGGCCGGACGCGGGTGGGCTGGAGGTGTCGGCGTCGTTCGTCGGGCGGCGCAACTACACCAGGTACGAGATCGAGGACGCGGTGGGGGCCGAACTGGCCCGGCCGTCAGGGCTGGCCTACCACTCGCGGAGGGACGGCCGGCGGCCGCCGCCGGACGCGCTGTCGTGGCGGGTCACCATCGAGGGTGACCAGGCGGTGATCGCGTTGAGGCTCGCGGACCGGCCGCTGCACCGCAGGCCGTACAAGACGGCCTCCGTCCGGGGGACGCTGCACCCGCCGGTGGCCGCCGCCATGGCGCGACTGGCGCGGCTCGGGGACGCCCGCACGGTGCTCGACCCGTGCTGCGGGGCGGGCACCACACTCATCGAGGCCAACGCGCTGGCGCCCCGCCTGCGGCCGGCCGGTTTCGACCACGATCCCGCCGCGATCGCGGCCGCCGCCGCCAACGCCCGGACCGCCGGCGCCTCGCCTTTCCTGTGGGGGGTGGGCGATGCCGGGCGGCTGCCCGTGGCTGACGGGTGCGTGGACCGGGTGCTGGTCAACCCGCCCTGGGGGCGGCAGGTGCCTCCCAGGGGAGCGCTCGCGCGCGGTCTCGGCCCGTTGTGGCGGGAGGTACGCCGGGTGCTGGCCGATGACGGGCTGGCCGTGGCGCTCGTCCACGACGGGATCCCGAGCGGGTTCGTGGTGGAGGAGACGCACCAGGTGAGCCTGTCGGGGCGGCACCCGGAGATCGCGGTGCTCAGAAAGGCCCGGAGCCGGGGTTGAAGCTCATCGGGCGGATCTGGGTCAGCTCGGCCGAGGACGCCGGGCCGAGCCAGTCGAGGATGAGCCGGTTGACCTCGGCGGGCCGTTCGAGATGGAGGAAGTGACCCGCCCCCGCCACCTGCTGCACGCGCGAGCCCTCGGGCAGGTGGCCGGGCGCGTCCCGCGTCAGCGCGGCGCTCAGGCAGCCGTCCTGGGCGCCGTGCAGGTAGAGGACCGGTCCGGTCACCTTGGACTCGACCTCCGGGTAGCGGCCGGAGGGAGGCGTGGTGCCGAGCATCGACCGGTAGTAGCCGATGGCCGCGCTGAGGTTGGCGGGCGCGCCGATGCTGCGCCGGACGAACTCGAGGTCCTGGCGCGCGTCGTAGCCGGGCGACCAGTCGCGCCAGAGGTTGTCGAGGAAGCCTGGCCGGGAGGCAGCAGCCTCGGCCAGGCCCGTCTGGAACAGGAAGACGTAGAACGAGCGCTTGAGCTGGTCGTAGTCGAGGAAGCGCGAGCCGAGGGCGCCGGGCGGCGGCACGGCGAGGGCCACGGCCCTGCGGAAGCGGCCGGCGGTGAGGTAGACGGGGAAGGCGCCCCAGTCGTGGCCGACGACGACCGCGTCCGCGTCGCCGCCGAGTTCCTCGTGCAGCACGCGCACGTCGGCGACCAGCGCGGCCTGCTCGTACGCGCCGTCGGCGGGAACCTCGGTGGGCGCGTAACCGCGCATGAACGGCGCGACGGCGCGGTAGCCGCGCTCGGCAAGCGCAGGCATCAGGTGGCGCCAGGTGTGGGCGGTGTCGGGGAAGCCGTGCAGGCACAGCGCCAGCGGCCCCTCCCCCATCGTCAGATACGCGAACTCCACCCCGTTGGCGTGGACATTCCTGATCTCCATGACTGCGAAACCTAGCATTCGGCCCGCCGCCGGAGCACCCGCTCCTCCCGCGACTGCGCTCTCACCAGGTATAGCGCAGATGCTTGATGCCGTTGATGAAGTTGGACAGCAGGCGGTCGGGCTCGCCCACCGCCCTGATGCGCGGCAGACTGGTGAACAGTTCGCGGAACATCACGGTCATCTCCCTGCGCGCCAGGTGCGCGCCCAGGCAGTGGTGCGGGCCGGGGCCGCCGAAGCCGACGTGCGGGTTGGGGTCGCGGGTGATGTCGAACGTGTCGGGGTCGTTGAAGACGCTCTCGTCGCGGTTGGCGGAGTTGTAGAAGAGCAGCACCTTGTCGCCCTTCGCGTAGGCGGTGCCGTTCATCTCGTGGTCCTGGGTGAGCGTGCGGCGGAACTGGATCACCGGCGTCGAGTGGCGGACGATCTCGTCGCAGGCTCCGACGATGTGGCGGTCGAAGTCGCCGAGCAGCACCTCCCGCTGGGCGGGGTGGTCGGTGAAGAGCTTGAGCCCGTGCGCGACCGCGTTGCGGGTGGTCTCGCTGCCCGCCACCACCAGCAGGATGAAGAACGAGCCGAGCTCCTGCGACGTGAGGTGCTCGTCGCCGTTGACCAGCAGGCTCACCAGGTCGCCCGTGGGCCGCCGGCGTCGCTCGTCGCCCAGGCGGGCGGCCAGCCGGTTGAGCGAGAAGCCGGCGTGCAGCAGCCTGGCCAGGCCGCGGGCGACGTTGACGCGGCTGAGCTCGGGGGCGATGCCGGTGTACTCGGGGTCGGCGTTGCCGAGGATGACGTTGGTCCGCCGCAGCACCATGCCGTGAAATTTCGGCGGGATCCCCATCATGTCGCAGATGACGCGTACGGGGAGCTTGGCGGCCACCTGGGCGACGAAGTCACCGGGCCCCTCCTTCACCGCCCGGTCGACGATCTCCCCGGCCGCCCGCGCGAGGTCGTCCTCCATCTTCGCCAGGATGCGCGGCGTGAACGCCCGGGAGACGATGCGGCGCAACCGCGCGTGCCTCGGGTCGTCCATGTTGATCATGGAACCGAAGTAGACGCTCAGCCAGCGCGGCATGTCCGGGATGCTGTTGGAGCAGGGCTCGCTGCTGAACACCTCGGCCTTCCTGCTGGCCTCCACCACGTCGGCGTGGCGGACGAGCGCGTAGTAGCCGGGTCCCCCGCCGACGAACGGCACCGCCTGCTCCTTGACGAACACCGGCCGATCCAGCGCGCGCAGCTTCTTGAAGGCCTCCATGCGCTCGGCCTGCGGCAGGGCCCAGAACGGGATCTGTGACAGGTCGGGGCCGGCGGAGAGCGTCATACCCTCCAAGGTTTCTGCAAGTGAGCACTTACGTCAAGGCCGGTCATCCCGCGCCCTTGATCAGGTCGGCCGCCTTCTCAGCGATCATGACGGCCGGGGCGTGGGTGTGGCCGCGGTTCAGTGTCGGCATGATCGACGCGTCCACGACCCTGAGCCCCGCGACGCCGCGTACGCGCAGCTCGGGGTCCACGACGGAGGCGTCGTCGGTCCCCATGCGGCAGGTGCCGACGGGGTGGTAGAGGGTCTCTGCGCGCTCGCGCACCCACTGGGCGAGCTCCTCGTCGCTCTCCGGTCCCCAGTACGGCGCCATCGGCCCACCCGCGTACGGCTTCATCGCGGCGGTGGTGAACACCCGCTTGGCCATCCTCAGCCCCGCCACCAGGCGCCTGACGTCGGTCTCCACGGACAGGTAGGCGGGGTCGATCACCACGTCGCCGCCGCTCAGCCCGACCCTGCCGCGACTGTCCGGCTGCAGCAGCACGACCCCGACGGTGAGCCCGTGGCCGGCCGGTTTGCTCAGGCCGTGGTCGACGAACGGCACGGGCGCGAAGATCAGCTCGATGTCGGGTGCGGGTTCGTCGTCGGAGGTCCTGATGAACGCCACGGCCTCGCCGACGTTCGTGGTGAGCATGCCGGAGCGCAGGGCGACGTAGCGCAGCAGGTTGCCGAGCGACTCGGCGGCGGTCAGCGTCACCGGCTGCAGGCACTCCACGAAGACGCCGGAGGAGAGGTGGTCCTGGAGGTTCTTGCCGACCTCGGGCAACTCGCGCACGACGGGCACCCCCGCCTCGCGCAGCTCGTCGGCCGCGCCCACACCGGAGCGCATGAGCAGGCTGGGCGAGCCGATCGTGCCGGCGGACAGGACGACCTCGCGCCGCGCCCCGATCCGGACGCCGCCGTGCTCGACACCGACGGCCCTGCGGCCGTCGAACACCACCCGGTCGACAGCCGCCCCCGTGATCACGTGGAGGTTGGGCCGTTTCATGGCCGGGCGCAGGTAGGCGTCGGCCGCGCTCCACCTGCGGCCGCGGCGCTGGGTGACGGGCGTGGGGCTGTAGCCCTCGTTGCCGCGGCCATTGAGCTCGCTCAGCCGGGTCAGCCCCAGCTCGTCACAGGCCCGCAGGAAGGCGGCGGTGGTGACGTTGGGGCTGCGCAGCTCCGAGACGTACAGAGGGCCCGAGGTGCCGTAGACGCCGCCCTCGTTGCTGCCGACGCGGCGCTCAGCCCTCGTGAAGTAGGGGAACACGTCGTCGTAGGACCAGCCGGGCACGCCCCACTGGTCGTAGTCGCGCTGGCAGCCGCGCACCCACATCATGGCGTTCATGGAGGACGATCCGCCGATCACCCGGCCCCTCGGCCAGTAGAGCTCGCGGCCGGACAGCTCGGCCTGCTTGGCTGTGGTGAAGTTCCAGTCGTCGCCGGTCTTGAACAGCTTGGGGAAACCCGCCGGCACGCGGATCTCGAACTTGTCGTCCCGCCCGCCCGCCTCGACCAGCGCCACCGACACGTCCGGATCCTCCGAGAACCGGCCGGCCAGCACGCAGCCCGCCGACCCCGCGCCGACGATCACGTAGTCGTACTCCATGAGCCCTCCTGAACAGTGCTTCACCCTTGCTTACTCCAGGCTGTGAGGCGCGTCCATATCGCGTGGCGGCCCTCGTGTTCCGCCCCACGGCGCTGTAGCGGGAGAAATCGTGATTTTGCCCTACCGGCCGGTATGTTGGCCCTGCGAAGATGGCGCCGAAGCCTGCTGAGAGGGAGGAAGGCGTCATGCTCAATCTGTCGGTCGTCCTGGAGGACAGCGCCAGGAACACCCCCGACGGCACCGCGATCGTCTTCGGCGACATGCGGCTGCCGTACTCCATGATCGAGACTGTCGCCAACCAGGTGGCCAACCTGCTGGTGTCGCGCGGGATCGGCAAGGGCGACAAGGTCGCGCTGGCGTGCCCGAACCTGCCGTACTTCCCGTTCGTCTACTTCGGCATCCTGAAGACCGGCGCCACGGTGGTGCCGCTCAACGTGCTGCTGCAGTCCCGCGAGATCGCCTACCACCTCGACGACAGCGATGCCAAGGCCCTGTTCTGCTTCGAGGGCACCCCCGAGCTGCCGCTGGGCGAGCGCGGCAAGGCCGGGGCCGAGGCGGCCGAGGGCTGCGAGCACTTCTTCGTCCTCCCCGCCACGCCGCTGGCGACCGAGTCGGAGCACGGCGAGTCGATCTGGGCCGCGCTCGGCGGGATGGCGGGCGAGTTCGAGACCGTGCAGACCGCCGCCGACGACACCGCCGTCATCCTCTACACCTCGGGCACCACCGGCCAGCCGAAGGGCGCCGAGCTGAGCCACCAGAACATGCTGATGAACGCCATGGTCAGCGACAAGATGTTCCCCGACAGCGAGGGCGGCGACGTCTATCTGGCGGTGCTGCCGCTGTTCCACTCCTTCGGCCAGACCGTCGTCCTGAACACCGGTTTCCTGCGCGGGGCGACGGTCGTGCTGATGCCGCGCTTCGACCCGGACGAGGCACTCGAGCTCATGCGGAAGGAGAGCGTCACGTTCTTCGCCGGGGTGCCCACGATGTACTGGGGCATGCTCACCAAGATCCACGCGGACGGCGTGGAGGTGCCGCGCTCCCTGCGCGTGGCCGTGGCGGGCGGGGCCTCCTCGCCGGTCGAGGTGCTCAAGGACTTCGAGCAGACGTTCGGGGTCGGCATCCTGGAGGGGTACGGGTTGTCGGAGACCTCGCCGGTGGCCAGCTTCAACCAACCGGGCCGCCCCTCCAAGGCGGGCACCGTGGGCACGCCGATCTGGGGTGTGGAGATGAAGCTGGTCGACGGCGACTGGAAGACCGTCGAAGGCGAGGGCCCCGGCGAGATCGCCATCCGCGGCCACAACATCATGAAGGGCTATTACGGCCGCCCCGAGGCGAGCGCCGAGGTCATGCGGGACGGCTGGTTCAGGACGGGCGACATCGCGACCCGTGACGCCGACGGCTACTATTCCATCATCGACCGCTCCAAGGACATGATCATCAGGGGCGGGTTCAACGTCTACCCGCGCGAGCTCGAAGAGGTGCTGATCACCCACGAGGCCGTGTCGCTCGCCGCCGTGGTGGGGGTCGCCCACGACTCCCACGGCGAGGAGATCAAGGCCTACGTCATCCGCACCCCCGGCGCCACGATCACCGAGGACGAGCTGATCGCCTGGTGCAAGGAGAACATGGCGGCCTACAAATATCCGCGCATCATCGAGTTCCGCGACTCGCTGCCGATGACGGCCACGGGCAAGATCCTCAAGCGGGAGCTGCGCTAGGCGCGACGGGCCGGGCGCGAGCCACCCGCGCCCGGCACTGATCGGCGGCCTTCTCTGTCACCACCGAGGAAAGGGACCGCTGCCGCATGCCCGACGTGCACGAACGCTACATCGTCATCACCGGGGGACCGGGCTCCGGGAAGACCACGCTGGTCGAGCACCTGGGAGCCCAGGGGTTCGCCACGCGGCCCGAGGCCGGCCGGGCGATCATCCGGGACCAGCTGGCGATCTCCGGCCGGGCGCTGCCCTGGGTGGATCCCGCGTTGTTCGCCGAGCTGATGTTGTCGTGGGACCTGCGGTCGTATCGCGAGCCCGGGGGGCCCGGACCGGTGATCTTCGACCGAGGGCTGATCGACACCATCGGCTACCTGCGGATGCTGGGACGTACGGTGCCCCGCCACCTGCTCGCCGCCGCCGGGACGTTCCGCTACCACCGGCGGGTGTTCGCCGCGCCGCCCTGGCCCGAGATCTACGAGCACGACAGCGAGCGCAGGCAGAGCCTCGGGGAGGCCGAGCGGACCTACGAGGCGGTCGTGCGGGCCTACGCCGACCACGGATACGACGTGGTGGCACTGCCCAGGACACCGGTCGAGGAGCGGGCCGCGTTCGTCGCCGAGGCGGCCCGGCAGTAAGGAGATCACATGCTGGCGCTGTTCGACCTGGACAACATGTTGCTCGACCGGCTGGACGCGTTCCGGCGCTGGGCCACCGCGTTCGCCTCAGAGCGCGAGCTGGGCGAGGACGCGGCGTCGTGGCTGGTGGAACTGGACGCCGACGGCTCCGTGCCGATGGAGACGTCCTTCGAGCTCGTACGCGAGCACTTCCGGCTGCCCGAGCCGGCCGGGGAGTTGTGGCGGGCCTACCGGGCGCGGTTGCCCCACCTCGTGTCGTGCCGGCCCGAGGTGCTGACGGCGCTCGACCGGCTGCGGACGGCGGCTGGACGGTGGGCGACGAC
>NZ_JAAAHR010000252.1:0-9887 GCF_009908215.1 Nonomuraea sp. K271
AGAGTCAAGGCGCTCAAGAGGAGCCGATACGGCCGAGCCAAGTTCGACCTTCTCAGGAAGATCATCCTCTGCGCCCCTTGAACGTGCTCACGATCAGTGACGCCGCCACACAAAGATCGCCAGAGCCCAGAGAACTCACAGATCCGCTCAGAACGCATCCAAACAGGCGACGCAGGCTGGATCGCATGATTCAGCTCACCTCACTGACGAAACGTTACGGCGACGTGGTCGCCGTGGACGATCTCACCTTCACCGTACGGCCCGGTCTCGTCACGGGCTTCCTCGGCCCGAACGGAGCGGGCAAGACCGCGACGATGCGCATGATCCTCGGTCTCGACCTGCCCACGTCGGGCTCGGCCACCATCGACGGCCACCCGCACCGCGACCTGCGGGACCCGCTGCGCGTGATCGGGTCGCTGCTGGACGCCCGAGCGGTGCACCCGCAGCGCACCGCGTACAAGCACCTGCTGTACCTGGCGCAGAGCAACTCCATCCCGGCCGTCCGGGTCGCGGAAGTGCTGGACCTGGTCGGGCTCTCCGACGTGGCGGGCAGGAAGGCGGGCGGGTTCTCGCTGGGCATGAGCCAGCGGCTGGGCATCGCCGCCGCCCTGCTCGGCGACCCGCCGGTGGTGGTGCTCGACGAGCCGGTCAACGGCCTCGACCCAGAAGGGGTCCGGTGGATCCGCGCACTGATCCGGGGTCTGGCGGCCGAGGGGCGTACGGTGCTGGTCTCCAGCCACCTGATGTCGGAGATGGCCATGACCGCCGACCGCCTGGTGGTCATCGGCAAGGGCCGGCTCGTCGCCGAGGCGGCGATCGACGAGTTCACGGAGGCCGGTTCGACCGTGCTCGTCCGTACGCCGGAGGCCGCCGCCCTCTCCCGGCTGCTGCGGTTGTCCGGCGCGCACGTACAGGCAGGTGACGAGGACGAACTGCTGGTCACCGGCATGACCGCGCCCGACGTGGGGCGGCTGGCGGCGGCGGAGGACGTGCCGTTGTTCGAGCTCACGCAGCGGCGCGTGTCCCTGGAGGACGCGTTCATGGAGCTGACCCGCGACAGCGTCGAGTACGGAGCGGCCCGATGAGCAGCGCGGGAGTGCTCGGGGCGGAGTGGACGAAATTCAGCAGCATCAGAGCCACGATGGTGCTGGCGTCGGCCGGCGTCGCCGTCGCGGCCGCGCTCGGGTGGTTGTTCGGCAACGCCACCGCCGTGGATTACGCGGTGGCCACGGCGCAGGAGCGGCTCGACTTCGAGCTACTGGCGGAGAGCATGCGCGGGCTGTACATCGTGCAGCTGCTGATCGCGGCGCTGGGCGTGCTGGTCGCCTCGTCGGAGTACGGGGCGGGCACCATGCGGGCCAGCCTGGCCGCCGTGGGCAGGCGTGGCCACCTGCTCGCCGCCAAGGCGGCGCTGACGGTGATGACCGCCTTCCCGGTGAGTGTGGCCGCGGTGTGGCTGATGTACGTGACCGGCCAGAGCACGCTGGCGGCGGCCGGCGCACCGTACCTGACGCCAGGGGAGCCGGGCGTGCTGCGGCTGCTGCTGGCCGGGCCGCTGGTGCTGACGGCGCTGGCGCTGTTCGGGCTGGCGCTGGGCTTCCTGCTGCGCGGTACGGCCCCCGCCGTCAACGTCAGCACCACCTTCCTGCTGATCCCCATGCTCGCCTCGGTCGCGCCCGACCTCGTGAGCGACTTCATCAGCCTCTACTGGCCCAATGCGACCGCCTTCCGGACGGTCCTGGGGATGGCGCCGTTGCCGGCGTGGGCGGGTTACGGGCTGCCGGCCGGGTTCGTGGCGGCCATGCTGGCGGCGGCGTTCGTACACTTCAAGAACCACGATGCCTGACCCGCGACGGTAGGAGGTGTCACGTGGGCGAACGGCTGCTCGTGGTCGACGACGAGCCGACGGTCAAGGAACTGCTGTCGGCGACGCTACGCTTCGCCGGTTTCACCGTGACCTCGGCGGGGACAGGCTCGCAGGCGCTGGAGGCGGCCAGGCGGGATCCGCCCGACCTGGTGCTGCTCGACGTGATGCTGCCCGACCTGGACGGCTTCGAGGTGCTGCGCAGGTTACGCGGCCTGCCGAGGGCGGGCGGCCGGCCCGGCCCGGTGCCCGTGTTGTTCCTGACGGCCCGCGACACCGCGGCCGACAAGATCAACGGGCTGCGGCTGGGCGGCGACGACTACGTGACCAAGCCGTTCGACCTGGAGGAGCTGCTGGCCCGCATCCGGGCCGTGCTCAGGCGTACGGGGGTGATCGCCGACGACCGCACGCTCGTGGTCGGCGATCTCGAACTGGATCCCGACGGGCACCACGTGACCAGGGCGGGGCGGCCCGTACGCCTGTCGCCGACGGAGTTCCGGCTGCTGCACCACCTGGTGCTCCACGCCGGACGGGTGCTGCCCAAAGCGGAGATCCTCCAGCGGGTGTGGCGCTACGACTTCGCCGGCGACACCAGCATCGTCGACACGTATGTCAGCTATCTGCGCCGCAAGCTCGACACCGGCGGGCCGAAGCTGATCCACACCGTGCACGGCGTCGGCTACGTGCTGCGTAAGCCGAAGCGATGATCGGGCGGCTGTCGTTGCGCGCCCGGCTGCTGGCGATCACGGTCGCGCTGCTGGTCTCCGGGCTGGTGACGATGAGCTCGATCGTCGTAGGGGAGCTGGGGCAGCAGCTGCTGCGCCGCGTGGACGCGCAACTCGTCCCCATCAGTCTGGTGCTCTCCGCCATCCCTCCCGGCCAGGTCGACACGATCCGGCGCAGGGCCGCGGAGTCACCGCTCAGCCTCTGGCATCCGGACCTGGCCGAGCAAGGGCTTGAGCGGCTCGACCTGATCGACAAGGGGCTCGGGCAGCTCGATCTGACGGCGTCGGGCTACACCGTCTACCTGTCGGCCGGCGGGACCGTGTCCCCCACGCTGGGGCGGGCGGACGGGCCGGGGCCGGACCTGCTGGAGGCCGCCGTCGCGACGGCCCGCGCGGGCGAGCCGTTCACGGTGGCCGGCGCGGGCGGCCAGGAGTGGCGGGTGGTGGTACGGCCGTACGCCGCGAGCGAGGGCGGCTCGCCGGCCCTCGTGGTGGCCACGCCGCTCGACGCGACGAACGCGACGGTGGACCGGGTCCGGCTTGCCTGCCTGGTCGGCGGGACGGTGCTGCTCGCCGTGCTGGCGCTGGCGGGCGGGTTCGCGATCAGGGCGGGGCTCGCCCCGCTGCGCCGTGTGGAGGAGACCGCGGCGGCCATCGCCCGCGGCGACCTGACCAGGCGCGTTCCCGAGCCCGCCGCCCCGGACACCGAGGTGGGGCGCCTGGCGCGCTCGCTCAACACGATGCTCGCCCAGATCGAGCAGGGGGTCGCGGCGAAGGTGGACTCCGAGGCCCGCATGCGCCGGTTCGTCGCGGACGTCAGTCACGAGCTGCGCACCCCGCTGTTCGGCATCAAGGGCTTCTCGGAGCTGTACCGCATGGGCGGCACGGAGGCCGAGCCCGCGCTGGCCCGCATCGAGAGTGAGTCGGGACGGCTGGCCCGGCTGGTGGAGGACCTGTTGCTGCTCGCCGGGCTCGACGAGGCCGAAGGCCCCGAGCTCGACCTCACCCCGATGGACCTGCGTACGCTGGCCGCGGACGCCCGGCACGACTTCGCCGCGCTCGACCCGTCCAGGCCGATCGCCTTCACCGGACCGGACGGCGGGCCGGCGGCGAGCGCTCCCGTGCTGGGCGACGAGGCCCGGCTGCGGCAGGTGGTCAGCAACCTCGTCGGCAACGCCATCACTCACACGTCACCCGGCACGCCGGTCAGGGTGGGCGTCGGCACGGAGGGGTCCGAGGCGGTGCTGGTCATCTCGGACGAGGGTCCGGGGCTGGCGGCGGAGGAGGTGGAGCGGGTGTTCGACCGCTTCTACCGGGCGGACGGCTCACGCGCGCGGGCGACCGGCGGGGCGGGGCTGGGGCTGGCCATCGTACGCTCCATCGTCACCGCCCACGGAGGACGGGTGGAGGTGCGCTCCGTGCCCGGCGAAGGAGCGGCCTTCCACGTGCGCCTTCCGGCCCTTCGCGGGCAGTGATCCCACGAAAAGGGACGGCGCCGCGTCGTGCGGCACCGCCCCCTTCAAGCCCTACTTGCGCTTGGAGACCTCTTCGGTGAGCTGCGGGACGACCTGGTGCAGGTCGCCGACGACGCCGTAGTCGGCCAGCTCGAAGATCGGCGCCTCGGGGTCCTTGTTGATCGCGACGATGGTCTTCGCGGTCTGCATGCCCGCCCGGTGCTGGATCGCGCCCGAGATGCCGGCCGCGATGTAGAGCTGCGGCGACACCGTCTTGCCCGTCTGCCCCACCTGGAACTGGTGAGGATACCAGCCCGCGTCGGTGGCGGCGCGGGAGGCGCCGACGGCGGCGCCGAGCGCGTCGGCCAGGCCCTCGATGACCGAGAAGTTCTCGGCCGAGCCCACGCCGCGCCCGCCGGAGACGACGATCGCGGCCTCCGTCAGCTCCGGCCTCGCGCCCTTCTCCTGCTTGACCCGCTCGACGACGCGGGCCGCCCTGGCGGCGTCGGTCAGCGCGACCGTCACCTCCTCCTCGGCTCCGGCGCCCTGGGCCGGCTCGGGGGCGGTGGAGTTGGGGCGTACGGCGACGATGGGCGTGCCCCTGCGCACCCGGGAGTGCACGTTGACGCCGCCGCCGAAGATGGACTGGTCGGCCACGAAGCCCTCACCCAGACCCACGGCGTCGGTGATGACGCCGGAGTCGGTCTTGACGGCCAGCCGGCCGGCGACCTCCTTGCCTTCGGCGGTGGCGGCCACGAGCACGGCGGCGGGCGACTTGGCGGCCACGAGCTGGGCCAGCAGCTCGGCCTTGGGCGCCACGACGTGGTCGACGATGTCGCTCGACCCGGCGACGTAGATCGTCTCCGCGCCGTATTCGGCGAGCCTGGCCCTGGCCTCGGGGGTGATGCCCGGGCCCGCCCAGACGGCGGCGGGCGCGCCGAGGGAGCGGGCCAGGGTCAGCAGTTCGAGCGTGACCTTCTTGACCTCGCCTTCGACCTGCTCGACGAGAACGAGAATTTCCGACATATCAGTTGTTCTCTCCCGTGCTCAGATGAACTTCTTGGAGGCCAGGAACTCGGCGGCCTTGGCGCCGCCGTCGCCCTCGTCCTTGACGATCGTGCCGGCGGCGCGCGGGGGCGCGGGGGCGAAGTCGACCACCTCGGACCAGGCGGCGGCCAGGCCGACCTGCGCCGGGTCGATGGAGGCGTCGCCGATGGCCAGCGTCTCGACCGGCTTCTTCTTGGCCGCCATGATGCCCTTGAACGACGGGTAGCGCGGCTCGTTGATCTTCTCGACCACCGACACGACGGCCGGCAGCGTGGCCTCGACCCGGTCGTAGCCGTAGTCGGTGATGCGCTGGACGGTGATGGACGTGCCGTCGACGTCGACCTTGTTGGCCAGCGTCAGCTGCGGCGCGCCCAGGCGCTCGGCCAGCATGGCGGCCAGCACCCCGGTGCGCGCGTCGGTCGACTCGGAGCCCAGGACGACCAGGTCGAACCCGATCTTGTTGAGCACCTGGGCCATGGCGTACGAGGTGGACAGCGCGTCGGAGCCGTGGAGCGCGTCGTCGCTGAGGTGGACGGCCTTGTCGGCTCCCATGGCCAGCGCCTTGCGGATGGTCTCGGTGGCCTTGGCGGGGCCCATGGAGAGCACGGTCACCTCGCCGCCGTGGGCCTCCTTGAGCTTCAGTGCCTCCTCGACCGCGTATTCGTCGAGCTCGTTGACCACGCCGTCGGCGGCGTCGCGGTCGAGCGTGTTGTCATCGGACCGCAGCTTGCGCTCGGTCGCCGTGTCGGGGACCTGCTTCACGCAGACGACGATGTTCATGGCCGGTGGCCGACCTCCCGTGTTCGCGTGCGCCACCGCCTCACTGCGGTGGGCGCCGAATGCAATGCTGTCCAGACTGCCAGGTGCCCGCCGGGCTCCCGACAGAGGGTGTGCCATGGTCTGGCGTTATGTTACCCATGAGTAGTTGGTGTGCAACCGCCGGGTGGGGCGGCCGGCGAGAGGATCCCGCCGGCTCCACCCTACCGAACTTCATTCTGTTCGTTGCCCAGGGGTGAGGATCACGCCGACAAGAGGAACACGATCCCCACCACCAGGGCCGTGCCCGCGAACAACGCCAGCGTGAACGTGCTGAACACCGCCGCCAGCCCGAAACAGAGCCCGACCGCCCCGGCCACACTGACCATATCCGTGACGACACGGCGCCGCCGATAGAGGCCGCGCGTGAAAAGCGCCACCCCGGCGTCGGACACCACACCCAGCGCGTACGCCGCCAGCAGGAACAGCGCCACCTCGGGCAGCGTCTCCTCGGCGGCGGCCGCCAGCAGCGCCACGAACAGCCCCGAACCGATCACCCACCGCCTGCGCACCTTCTCCCTGTGCCGCGCCCGCGACTCCTCCACGGACCGCTGGGGGCGCTCCTTGCCCGGCCGCCACTCCCTCGTGCTCGTGTCGTCGGCGGCGGTGCGCGAGCGTGCCACCGCCGGGTGTGCGCGAGGCACGTGGGAGACGGGCGCCACATCGAGCCTGGCGCAGATCTGCGCGGCCGTCGGCCGCGCAGCGGGATCGGTGGACAGGCACTCGGCTAACAGCGGCTCCAACCAGCCCGGCACACCTTCCAGGTCGGGCGCGTGGTGCACGACCCGGTAGGCGACCGCCGACGCGGGCCCCTGCCCGTACGGCTGCCGCCCCGTCGCCGCGTACGCCAGCGTCGCCCCGAACGAGAACACGTCGGCCTCCGGGCCCGCGCTCCTGCCCTCCAGCACCTCGGGAGCCAGGTAGCCGGGCGTGCCCACCACCGCGCCCGAGGCCGTGACGGACAACGAATCGAGGGCGCTGGCGATGCCGAAGTCGATGACCACCGGCTCCCCCTCCGTCATCATCACGTTGGCCGGTTTGAGATCGCGGTGCACCACGCCCGCCTCGTGCATGGCGAGCAGCGCGTCGGCCAGCCCGTGAGCCAGCAGGCGCAGGTCAGCGACGGGAACGGGCACAGCGCTGAGCGGCCGGCCCTGGACGTAGCGGGTCACCAGGTAGGGGCGGGAACCCTCGAGCGAGGCGTCCAGCACCTCCGCCACGTGCGGCCCGCCGACCCTGCGCATGGTCTCGACCTCGCGCGCCAGCCTGGCCAGCGCGCCGCCGTCGGCCGCGACATGCGGATGCAGCACCTTGACGGCGACCGTACGCCCCTCGGCGTCGAGCGCCAGGTGCACCTCACCGAATCCACCTGCCCCGAGCCGGGAGAGGAGCTCATACGGACCGAGCCTGTCGCCCATACTTCTTCTCTCCCCCCGGGAGCCCGCGGGGACACTCAGTTCCAGGGAGTGAGGAACCCCAGCCCGAGCCCGTCGAGCAAGCTGTCGATCATTCCGGTGATCAGGCCCACCGTGGTCTGCCTGGCGTCGCTCGCCAGGTCTTCGATCACGGTCTCCGGCGCCCGCCACGGCGCCCACACCGCCTCCTGGCCCAGCGCGAACATGACCGCGAACAACGCCGCCGTGCCCATCAGCACGACCGCGACCAGCGCGGCTCCCGGGCTGCGCAGCACGCCGGTGAGCGTACGGGTGACGGCCTTGCGGGGGGCGCCGCCGCCGGGCAACACGAACAGGCCCGCCACGAACGCGCCCGCGGCGTAGGACGCCGCCAGGTTGACGCTCATCTGGCCGACCCAGTGGAGCATGCCCCAGACGCAGACCCCGAACAGCAGCGCCAGCGGAACGTGCACCGCCGACACGAGCGCGGACTTGACCAGCGCCCACGGTGTGCCCACCACGACGAGCCACGGGTCGGCCGCGCTGCTCCCCCGAAGCTGGCGGCGCTTGACCAGGTCGCCGAAGAGGTATTCGCCGATGCGCAGCACCAGCACGATGGCGACGGCGATCGCGCCCACCATGACCGGCATCATCACGGTCAGCGCGACCAGGGTGACCAGCATGAGCAGCCCCACGAACTGGCTGCCGAACAGGTATTTCTTCCGCTCGGACGGCGGAGTGTACGTTCGCGGCTCGGGCGGCGGAGTGTAGGGCCTGGCCTGGGAGGGAGCGGTGGGCCGCGGCGCCGCGTAGCCCGCCACGTGCTGGTCGGGACGTTGCGCGGGCGGCCGGGCGGAGACCGGCGCGGGCACGTAGGGCGGCGGCCGCTCCTCGCGCCGCGGCGGCGCCTCCTCGTAGCGGGGAGGAGGGTCGGCACGACGCTGGGGCGCCGGCGGCGCACCGTATTCGACCGGCGGCAGCAGGTCGGAGAACGTGTCCATGGTCCGGGTGCGGTTGCCCACGCGCTTGGTGCCCGTCGGGCCGTCGAACGAGGCCTCGTTGAACGTGGTCACCGACGGGTCGAGCGCCTTGGCCATCCGCAGCAGCTCGTGCGCGTCGGGCCGGGCCGACGGCTCGACCTGCAGCGCGCGGGTGAGCCAGCCGCGCAGCCACACGGGCGCCTTGTCGATCTGCGCCCGGCCTTCCATGATGTTGAAGCAGACCGCCTCGAACGTGCCCGTGCCGAACGGCGGCGCCCCCGTCGCCGCGAAGAACACCGTCGAGGCCATCGCGTGCACGTCGGCCGCCTGGGTGATCTCGGAGTCGCGGATGATCTCGGGCGCGAGATAGCCGGGCGTGCCGACGAACATGCCGGTCTGGGTGAGCCGGGTGGCGTTCACCAGGTGGGCGATGCCGAAGTCGATGACCAGGGGCTCACCGTCGACGAGCATCACGTTGGACGGCTTGAAGTCACGGTGGATCACGTCGGCCGCGTGGATGGACACCAAGGCCCTGCAGAGCCCCTGGGCGAGCCTGATGAGGTCGCGTGCCTCCAGCGGGCCCTCGGCCAGGACGGTGTCCTCCAGCGTGCGGCCGGGCGCGAAGCGGGTGACGACGTAGGGCTGGCCGCCGACGAGCTCGGCGTCGATCACCTCGGCCACGTGCGGGCTGCGCACCCGGCGCATGGTCTCGACCTCACGGGTCAGCCTGTCGCGCGCCTTGAGGTCGGCGGCCACGTGCGGATGGAGCACCTTGATCGCGACCTCGCGGCCGTCAGCGTCGAGACCGAGGTGGACGACCCCCATGCCGCCTTCGCCGATCTTCCTGACCAGCCGGTAAGGGCCGAGGCGCTCTGGTGCCTGGGTGTTCATCGCCACCTTCCCCGCGTCATCCTCCTGAATTCCCCCTCAGACTTTCGAGCTGCTTCACCACTGGATCGACGTTCAGCGGAGTCCATACGGCCCCCTTTGGCTTGTCCCCGAACGTGCCGTAGGCGAGGATCAGTGAGAGCGCGGCACCCGCCGCGAGAACTCCCGCCATCACCATCGCCGCTGTTCTCGAGGGTACGAGCGATGAGAGCGTTCTGCGCATCTGCTTGCCCGGTCCTTCGACCCCCGGACCGGCGCACACCGTCCACAGGGCGATCGCGGCGCCCCACGCCAGAGCGTAGGACGGGTCCATCCTGGCGACCACGGTGAGCAGCAGCGTCACCGGCAGCCCCAGGATGACGGCGTAGAGCAGCAGAGCCAGCGTGATGCCCGCCGACTTGGCGAGCTCCTTGGGGAGGGAGAGCACCCTGACCACGTCGAGCGCCGCCGCGCCCGCGGCCCGGCGCGCCATCAGCGCGGGCTGCGCCAGGTCGGCCGCCCGCAGCAGCACCGCGACCGGGATCGCCAGCACCGCCACCAGCACGGGCGCGAGCACGGCCGCCACGATCATGATGACGAGCAGCATGGCGCTCGCCACGCCGTAGGCCCTGGAACGCTGCAGCACCTTCCCGGGCGACACGGCAGGGATGAAGGGCTCACGCTTCGTGGGGGCGGGATGGTAGTGGGACTGCACCGGGATGTAAGGGGGCGGCTGGGCG
>NZ_JAAAHR010000253.1:0-9589 GCF_009908215.1 Nonomuraea sp. K271
GTGGGCCGGGTGGTCGAACCGATCGTGGGGAGCGTCGTCCAGCCCAGTAGGACGCTCGCCGTGCCCAGCGCCGTCACACCGATCACCGCGGCGGTCACCGTGATCCACCGGGTCCTGGCGCGTGTGCGACGGCCGGGGAGCGTGGGCCGCCGGTCGCCGCCGGTCCCTGTATGGGCGTCGTCCGGCGGGCCGGTCGTGCCGCCTGCCCGGACCTGCGCGGTGCCGGCGGCGGACGGCCGTCCGGGGGTGTCGGCGGCGTCGTACAGGAGCCTGGCCGCCTCCTCCGCGGGCATCCTGGCGGCGGGGTTTCTGCGCAGCAGCCCCATGATGACCGGCTTCAGGGCTCCGGCCCTGGCCGGTTGCTCGGGCTCGTCGCGCAGCACCGCCGCCACGGTCGCCGCCCAGGAGTCGCGCTTGAACGGCGGCTCGCCTTCGACGGCCGCGTAGAGCGTGGCCCCGAGCGACCACAGGTCGGACTCCGGGCCGGCGGGATCGCCGTTGAGCCGCTCGGGAGGCATGTAGGCGGGCGTGCCCACCACGTTGCCGGTCGCCGTCAGCCCCGCCTCCGCCTCCATCGAGGCGATGCCGAAGTCGGTGAGCACGACCCTGCCGTCGTCGGCGAGCAGCACGTTCTCCGGCTTGACGTCACGGTGCAGCACCCCGGTCGCGTGCGCGGCCCGCAGGGCGCCGAGCAGCCGGCCGCCGATCACCGCGACCTGCCCCACCCGCAGCGGCCCGTCCTCGCGGATCACCTGCGCCAGCGAGCGGGACGGCACCAGCTGCATCACGATCCACGGGCGGCCGTCCTCCTCGACGACGTCGTGGATGACGATCACCGACGGATGGTCGAGGCGGCCCGCCGCCCTGGCCTCCCTGATGGTCCTGCGGGTGAGCTCGGCCAGCCGCGCGTCGCCGACCCCGGAGTAGCGGACCTCCTTGATCGCCACCGTGCGGTCGAGCAACTGGTCATAGGCGCGCCACACCACGCCCATCCCGCCCTCGCCGAGCGGCTCCAGGAGGCGATAGCGGTTGCTGACCTGCTTTTCCACTCAGCGAAGCCTACTTCGCCGGTTTGAACGTCGCGCAGAACCCTTCGAAGAAGTCGTAGTCGTCCTTCCAGTGGCTCTTCAGGGTGTGCCAGTAGATCGCGTACGCCCGCCCGTTGTCGGTGATGAAACCCCGGTTGCGCACACGGGTCTTGCCCGTGTTGGTGTTCCAGGTGAAGTCCCAGTCGGCCGCGGCCTTCATGTAGTCGTACTTTCCGGTGTCGACCTTCTTGATGTCGATCTTCTCGTAGCCCCCGAAGTTGTGCTTGAGGCTCGGCTCCTGCTTCTTCCAGTCTTTGTACGGGTCGCTGCCGGGCTTGGCCGCCTCTTCGATCATCAGGTAGGCGTTGGACGCCGCGCCCGGTCCCTTGAACTTGACCTGCCTGCCGCTGCGGTCCCACACGTCCCAGCCCTTGGGTAACCCGATGGAGAAGCCCAGCTTCTTGTCCTTGTACATCTTCCACCCGGCGGGCAGCGCGTTCGCCGGCTCGGTGGGCTTCGGCTCGGAGCTCGGGCTGCTGCTGGGACCGGAATCCTCGGACGGGCTCTGCGACGGTGAGTCGCTCGGGGAGGGGCTCGGCGACGCCGGCGCGGGCGCGGAGGAGACCGGCCCGCCCGACGCCTGGTCGTCGGGAGCCGAGCGCAGGCCGAGGTAGCCGCCCACGCCGGCGACGAGCACGACCGCCGCGGCTGCCGCGACGACCATCCCGGCCCGCACCTGACCCGGCCTGGCCGCGTCCACCGTCGGCTCCGCCGCCGACCGGGGCTCCTCCGCCATCGGGGAGAGCCGCGCGCCGGTCTCAGGGACGGCCGGGGCCGCCGCCGCGAGTTTCGGGTCGGTCGGCGTCTCGTCCACGGCCGGAGCGGGGGCGGGCCGAGGCCTGCTCGCCGAAACGGGAGGGAACGGCACCTTGCGCGGCTTGGCCTGCGCCGGCGCCTCGAGCGGCTGGGCGGCGGGGAACTGCGCCGTCGGCGGCGGGCTCGCCTGCGCGATGGCGGCCCGCAGCAGCCGCTGCGTCTCCTCGTACGTCAGCCGCTGCACGGGCTCCTTCACCAGCAGGCCGCTGATCACCTCGGTCAGCGGTCCCGCGTGCGGCATGGGATCGGGCTCGTCGGTGAGCACGGCGTGCATCGTGGCCAGCGCCATCCCCCGCTCGTGGGGGGAGCGGCCCTCCACCGCCGTGTACAGCGTGGCGCCCAGGGACCACAGGTCCGACTCGCGCCGCGCGGGCAGCCCTTTGAGCCGCTCGGGCGCGATGAACGCCGGGGTGCCCGCCAGGCCCGTCACCGTCAGCTGGGTCTCCGTCTCCAGCGTGGCGATGCCGAAGTCGGTGAGCACGACCCTGCCGTCGTCGGCGAGCAGCACGTTCTCCGGCTTGACGTCGCGGTGCAGCACGCCCGCCTCGTGGGCGCGGTGCAGCGCGTCGAGCACGGCCAGGCCGATCTCGGCCACCCGCTTGTGCGGCAGCGGCCCGTCCTGCTTGATCACCGTGCCCAGCGAACGTGACTGGACGAGCTGCATGACGATCCAGGGCCTGTCATCCTCCTCGATCACGTCGTGTACGACGATCACGTTGGGATGCTCGAATCTCGCCGCCGCTCTCGCCTCGCGCATGGTGCGCCGGTTCAGCAGCTGTACCTCATCGCCCAGTGCGGCGGCGTACCTGACCTCCTTGACGGCGACGGTGCGGTCAAGGAGTTCGTCATAGGCACGCCACACGATGCCCATTCCGCCCCTGCCGATGGGTTCCTGCAGCTGGTAGCGGCCGGCGATGCGGCGTCCGTCCTGCTTACGATCCGACGTCAACGGCCTCAAACCCTCCTCTAGGCCAAGAAATACTCCCATAGGCAGGGATCAACGGCGACTCGCCTGACAGGTAGTCCGCCATGTGAGAAGCATCGCCCAGCAGGTGGAGGCGTGGGTGTAGGGTTTCAGACATGACTTGTCGCTACGCGTTTATCGAGCCGGCTCCAGGAGGGCCGGTCGGAGACTAGCGACCACCTGGAGTCGGCAGAGGCAGAGACGCCCCGTCTCTGCCTTTTTGGTTTCCTGCCGGTTCCAGAGAGCCGGCCCGAGCGAGGGATCGAGATGTCATCGACCTTGGAACGGCACGCGGTGGCGGTGGGCGGCCTGCTCGTGGGCGAGGGTCCCGCCGTGGTGATCGGCGGCCGGGTGAGCCTGCGCGAGCACAACGGGCGGGCGGACGCGTACGAGGTGCTGCGCGAGCGGGCGGGGTGGGCTGCGCCGCTGCTGGTGGAGCCGTCCTCGGCCGCCGACCTGCCGGCGATCGCCGCGCTCGCCGGCGCGGTGGTGGTGGGCTCGACGTGGACGCGCGACATCCCGCTGGTGCGGGCGGCGGCCGGGCTGGGCCTGCCGGTCGTGGTGGAGCGGCGGGCCTCGGGGACCCTGGAGGAGTGGCTCGGACTGGCCGACTACTGCGCGGCCGAGGGGGACGGGCAGGCGATCCTCTGCGAAGGGGGGTCGCTGGATCTGGGGGTGATGCGGGCCGCGCGGGTGGCGTCCGGGCGGCCGGTGCTCGCCGACGTCTCCCGGAATGTCGGGCTGTCCGCCGCCGCGGTCGCCGCCGGCGCCGACGGTCTCCTCCTCCCCGCTCCCGTCCCGGCCGCCTCCGTCAACGCCGCGAGAACGCCCTCCGCCTCCGGCGCGGCCGGTTCGGGCGACGGCGGGACGCGACCCGCGGGGCTCAGGGGCGCGTCCGGTTCAGGGAACGGCGGAACGGGGTCCGCCGGGCACGGGGGCGCGTCCGGGAACGGCGCCGTCGGTTCCGGACGCGTCGGCACGGGCGATCCGCCGCAGGCCAGGAGGGCCGGTTACGCGGGCGTCGTGGCCCGGGAGTTCGCGGCGGCAGGCGGAATCGGCCTGCCGGGAGCGATGGCGGAGCCGGGGGCGATCCTCCAGGCCGGCCCGGAGGCGGCCCTGCAGGCGGCGGAAGAGGCCGTGACCGTCGTGGGCGCCCTCCTCCGTCCTGAGTCGCCCGCGACGCTGCCGGAGTGCAGGGAGGCGATCGACCGGGTGGACGCGGCCCTGGCGACGCTGCTGGAGCGCAGGGCCGCGCTGGCGGGCATCGTCCAGAGGATCAAACCCGTCGGCGGTTTCGCCGGGCGCGATCTCGACCGGGAGCGTGCTCTCGTCAAGCGGATGGCGTCGCGCGCGCCGTCGCTGGGGGAGGCGCGGCTCGCCCCCATCATGAACGCCGTCATCGAGGCAGGCCTCCACCTGGCCGAGGAACGCGCCCACCGCTGAGGCGGCACCCCCGCACGCCTCGCGGGGACGCTGCCGCACGGGCCTGCCCACTGCGCTCGCGCTGGTCGTTCTCCGTGCGCGGGCCTGCCGCCTGCGTGCGTGCCGGTCGTTCCCCGCGTGCGGCCGCCGCGCCGGTCCGCCGTTCGCAGGTGCGCCGTTCGCGCCGGGTGCCGGCGCTCGCGGGCGCGTCACCGTGCGCTCGTTCAGGGGGTGCTGACGCGGATGTTGTGCATGGTCCGGCCGGGGCCCTTGGCGATCTGACGGGTGACGAGGTCGGCGAAGCGGCGGTAGCCGGCGCCCGTCGGGTGGTAGCTGCGGGCGTTGACCTGGAGATCGCCCATGTCCACGTGCAACCCGTTCAGGTATGGTTCGGGCCGTCCCACCTCGTGTCCGGTGAAGGCGTCGTACGCGTCCACGTACTCCACGCTGCCGGGGGCCTCGAATGAGTCGAGCATGCGGTCGAAGCCGGCGGCCACCGCGCCGACCGTGTCGTTGAGGCGGCGCGTCATGCCGTTGAGCCACCGCTGGTCCTGCGGGCTGAGGTTGTCGACGCTCTCCACCGGGTTCGCGGGGAACGGCCGCGGGTAGCCGAGGACGATGACGCGGGCGCCCGGCGCGCGTACGCGAAGCTCTTTGAGGACCGTGAGGACGCTGGAGCGCAGCTCCTCGATGCGGCGCTCGACGGCGGCCTCCTGCTCGACGCAGGCAGACGAGCCGGGCAGCTTGACGATGCAGCCCGTGAGCACCTTGGTGAAGCCGGCGTCGTTGCCTCCGATGCTGAGCGTCACCAGGCTGGTCCTCGGGCCGGCGCGGCCGACCTGGGGCGGCCGGCCGTGCTGGCCCGCTAAGAGGTCGGCCGTGGTGGCGCCGCTGCAGGCGAAGAACTCGGTGCCGCCGTTGAAGCGGTAGGCCTGGGCCACCAGCGGCACGTACGAGCCCGTCGCGCGGTGGCAGCGGTCGGCGCCGTCGTTGACGGGCTGGTCGTCCAGATCGTAGACGCCCTCGCCGGAGGAGAAGGAGTCGCCGAGCGCGACGTACGCGCCGCTCTGCGCCACCTCCACGGGCGTCAGCCGGGTCACCTGGGGGAGCCGGCCGCCCGGCTCGCCGGTGGTGGGGCAGCCCGCGTCCCCGACCGAGCATGCGAGCTTCTCCAGGGCGCCCAGCCGCAGGCAGGCGAGGGCCAGCGCGACGCCGAGCGCGGCCGCGGTGACGATCCGGGCGATCCTCCGTTTCGTCTCGTCCAGCGTGTCCTCCCCGAGCGACCACTCCTGCATGCGCCATCGAGCCTACCCAGCCGGTGATCCATCCGGGCGGCCCGCGCCGGCCGATGTCCTGTGGGCGACGCGGTGGCGCGCTATGGGCCCCGGAGTGTCGGCCGGGACCATTAAAGTCGGATCGCACAACCCATCGAGGCCAGGAGGCGCCGCTCCATGTCGTCCAGCGACTCGTTCGTCCATCTGCACGTGCACACCGAATATTCGATGCTGGACGGGGCCGCCCGCCTCAAGCAGATGTTCAAACAGGTCGGCGACCTGGGCATGCCGGCGATCGCGATCACCGACCACGGCAACATGCACGGCGCCTACGACTTCTACAAGCAGGCCACCGGCGCGGGCATCAAGCCGGTCATCGGCATCGAGGCCTACGTCGCCCCCGAGACGCGCCACAACAAGAAGCCCGTGCTGTGGGGCGAGCCGCACCAGAAGAGGGACGACGTCTCGGCGGGCGGCTACTACACCCACATGACGATCTGGGCGCGCAACAAGACGGGCCTGCACAACCTCATGCGGCTGTCGTCGCGCGCCTACACCGAGGGGTTCGTCCGCAAGTGGGCGCGGATGGACGCCGAGATCCTCGCCGAGCACGCCGACGGCCTGATGGCCACCACGGGCTGCCCGTCGGGCGAGGTGCAGACGAGGCTGCGGCTCGGCCAGTACGACGAGGCGCTCAAGGCCGCCGCGAAATACCAGGACATCTTCGGCAAGGGCAACTTCTTCCTGGAGATCATGGACCACGGCCTCGACATCGAGCGCCGGGTCCGCGACGGGCTGACCAGGATCAGCGCGGAGCTCGGCATCCCGCCTCTGGTCACCAACGATTCCCACTACACCTACGAGTCCGACGCCGCCTCCCACGACGCCCTCCTGTGCATCCAGACGGGCAAGCAGTTGTCCGACCCCGACCGCTTCCGCTTCGACGGCAGCGGCTACTACATCAAGACCGCCGACGAGATGCGCGCGGTCGACTCCTCCGACCTGTGGGCCGAGGGCTGCCGCAACACGCTGCTGGTGGCCGAGAAGGTCGACCCGACCGGGTTCTTCGAGTTCAAGAACCTCATGCCGACCTACCCCATCCCCGACGGGATGACCGAGGAACAGTTCTTCCGCCAGGAGGTGTGGAAGGGCCTTGAGCGGCGCTTTCCCGGGGGCGTCGACGAGGAGCACCGCGCCTGGGCGGAGAAAGAGCTCGGCGTCATCATCCAGATGGGCTTCCCGAGCTACTTCCTCGTGGTCGCCGACTTCATCATGTGGGCGAAGAACAACGGCATCCGCGTCGGCCCCGGGCGCGGGTCGGCGGCCGGTTCGCTGGTGGCGTACGCGCTGGGCATCACCGACCTCGACCCCATCCCGCACGGCCTGATCTTCGAGCGCTTCCTCAACCCCGAGCGCGTGTCCATGCCCGACGTCGACATCGACTTCGACGAGCGCAGGCGCGGTGACGTGATCCGCTACGTGACCGAGAGGTGGGGCGCCGACAAGGTCGCCATGATCGCCACCTTCGGCACCATCAAGGCGAAGGCCGCCATCAAGGACGCCGGCCGCGTCCTCGGCTACCCCTACGCGCTGGGTGACCGGGTCTCCAAGGCGTTCCCGCCGGCCGTCATGGGCAAGGACATCCCGCTGTCGGGCATCTTCGACAAGGACCACCCGCGTTACGCCGAGGCCGGCGAGTTGCGCAAGCTCTACGAGGAAGACGTCGACGTCAAGGCGACGATGGACCTCGGCAAGGGCTTGGAGGGCCTGATCCGGCAGACCGGCGTGCACGCCGCCGGCGTGATCATGTCGGCCGAGGTGCTGACCGACTACATCCCCATCATGCGCCGCGACTCCGACGGCGCGATCATCACGCAGTTCGACTATCCGACCTGCGAGACGCTCGGCCTGCTGAAGATGGACTTCCTGGGCCTGCGCAACCTCACGATCATCGACGACTGCCTCAAGATGATCGAGTCGACCAGCGGCGAGAAGATCGACCTGCTGGAGTTGCCGCTCGACAACCGCAAGGCCTACGAACTCCTCGCGCGGGGCGACACGCTCGGCATCTTCCAGCTCGACGGCGGCGGCATGCGCTCGCTGATGCGGCTCATGCGCCCCGACAACTTCGAGGACATCTCCGCCGCCCTCGCGCTCTACCGGCCAGGCCCGATGGGCGCCAACTCCCACACCAACTACGCGCTGCGCAAGAACGGCCAGCAGGAGATCACCCCGATCCACCGCGAGCTCGAGGAGCCGCTGAGGGAGATCCTCGACACGACCTACGGCCTGATCGTCTATCAGGAGCAGGTCATGGCCATCGCCCAGAAGGTCGCCAACTACTCCCTGGGCGGCGCCGACCTGCTGCGGCGGGCGATGGGCAAGAAGAAGAAGGCCGAGCTGGACAAACAGTTCGTGACCTTCGAGAAGGGCATGCGGGACAACGGCTACTCCACCGAGGCCATCAAGGCACTCTGGGACATCCTGCTGCCGTTCTCCGACTACGCCTTCAACAAGGCCCACACCGCCGGTTACGGCCTCGTCGCCTACTGGACCGCCTACCTCAAAGCCAACTACCCCGCCGCCTACATGGCCGCGCTGCTGTCCTCGGTGAAGGACGACAAGGACAAGTCGGCCCTCTACCTCAACGAATGCCGGCGCATGGGCATCAAGGTGTTCCCGCCGGACGTCAACGACTCCGACTTCGACTTCACCCCGCGCGGCACCGACATCCGGTTCGGCCTGTCGGCCATCCGCAACGTCGGCGCCAACGTCGTCGACGGCATCATCGCCGCCCGCAAGGGGAAGGGCCGCTTCGCCGACTTCAAGGACTTCCTGCGCAAGGTGCCCGCCATCGTCTGCAACAAGCGGGTCATCGAGTCGCTGATCAAGGCTGGCGCGTTCGACTCGCTCGGCCACGTGCGCAAGGGCCTGGTCACGGTGCACGAACAAGCCGTCGACGCGATCATCGACATCAAGAAGAACGAAGCCATCGGCCAGGACTCCCTGTTCGGGGCGGTCGAGGGCGGCGAGGACCAGACTTTCGACGTGCAGATCCCGCTGGGGGAGTGGGACAAGACCACGCTCCTTCAGTTCGAACGCGAGATGCTCGGCCTCTACGTGTCCGACCACCCGCTGTTCGGCGTCGAGCACATCCTCGCGGCGGGCGCCGACTGCTCGATCGCCGCCGTCCAGGACGAGAGCCGCTCCGACGGCCAGGTGGTCACCGTGGGCGGCATCCTGAGCGGCGTGCAGCGCAAGGTCACCAAGAAGGGCGACACCTGGGTGCTGACCCAGCTGGAGGACCTCGCGGGCTCGATCGAGGTGATGATCTTCCCGTCGGCCTACCAGCTCTGCTCGACGATCCTGGCCGAGGACGCCATCGTGTTCGTCAGGGGGCGCATCGACAAACGCGAGGACGTCGCGAAAATCATCGCGATGGAGGTGACGGCCCCCGACCTGACCCAGGAGGCGGGCGGGCCGCTGCTGGTGAGCCTGCCCCTGACCCGTTGCACGCCTCCCGTGGTCGGACGCCTCAAGGAGATCCTGACGACGCACCCAGGCACGTCCGAGGTGCATCTGCAGGTGCACAACGGGCCGAAGACGACGGTGATGCGCGTCGACGACCGCCTCCGCGTGACCCCGTCCCCCGCCCTGATGGGCGACCTGAAGGAGCTGCTCGGCCCGGCGTGCCTCGGCGCGTGATCGGGTTTTTCTTCTTATTCTTACGGTCCCGCGCGGGAGAGCCCGTTTGATCTTCTGCGGCCCCCGCACGGGAGGCCTGTTCTATCTTTTACGGCTCCGCACGGAAGGGCCCGCCCACCGCACGCGGCCGGGCCCTGTCCAGGGAGACGCTCACCGGGTGCGCGTGGCGGGCCGCCGCGACGCGCGCCCCGTGGGCCGTCCGCGTGCGAGACAGGTAGGCCCGGTCCGCATGGCCGATCGGGCGGCGCACAGGCGTCCTTACGGCGGCCAGGTGGGGCGTTGGTGCGGGCGGCGTTGGGTGAGGCGGCGGTGGCCCGGAG
>NZ_JAAAHR010000254.1:0-9137 GCF_009908215.1 Nonomuraea sp. K271
CTGAAACGCCTGTGGAGCTGGTGTCAGACCTCAACGAGAGTCCTCTCGGACGGGGCAACCGGCGATGAAGCAGGAATCCTCACGGGCGACCGTGGGAATCCCCTCGTTTACGAGGGGAGGATGTCAATGTTTCTCCAGGTAGCGGTGCACGAGGGTGACGGCCATCGCGCCCTCTCCGACGGCGGAGGCCACTCTTTTGATCGACTCCGCGCGTACGTCGCCCGCGGCCAGCACCCCGGGCACGTTCGTCTCCAGGTAGTACGGCTCCCGCCGCAGCGGCCAGTTGCGCGGCCGCCGCCCGCCCTGGACCAGGTCGGGCCCCGTCAGCACGAACCCGCGCGCGTCCCGTTCGACCGTCTCCCCCAGCCACGACGTGTACGGCTCCGCGCCGATGAAGACGAACAACCACTGCGCGTCGACGACGCGCTCCTCGCCCTTGGACGACAGGGTCAGCCGTTCCAGGTGGTCGCTGCCACCACCGCCGACGACCTCCGTCTCGAGGTGGACCTCGACGTTGGGCAGCGCGGCGATCTGTTCGATGAGGTAGTGAGACATGGACTTCTCCAGACCATCACTCCTCACCAACAAGTGGACCTTGCTCGCGAATCCCGACAGGTAGACGGCCGCCTGCCCGGCCGAGTTGGCCGCGCCGACGATGTGGACCTCGGTGTCCCTGCACGCGGGGGCCTCGGTCAGGGCCGCACCGTAGAACACGCCCCGGCTCACGAAGTCGTCGAGCCCCGGGGCCTGCAGCCGGCGGTAGGTGACGCCGGTCGCGAGGATCACCGCGTGGGCCGCGATCTCGCCGCCGTCCTTGAACCCGACCACCCGCGCCTGCCCGCGCGGCTCCAGCGCGGTCACCTTGCGCGCGGTCAGCAGCTCCGCCCCGAACTTCAGCGCCTGCCTACGTGCCCGGTCGGCGAGCTGCTGGCCGGAGACGCCGTCGGGGAACCCCAGGTAGTTCTCGATGCGGGAGCTCTGGCCCGCCTGGCCGCCCGACGAGTACGCCTCGACCAGCACCGTGTTGAGCCCCTCCGACGCGCCGTAGACGGCGGCGCCGAGCCCGGCGGGCCCGCCGCCCACCACGATCAGGTCGTAGAAGTCGGTGGCCGGGGTGGTCGACAGCCCCACCGTCGTGGCCAGCGTGGACTGGTCGGGCGACTGCAGCGTCGTGCCGTCGGCGGTCACCACGAGCGGCAGGCGGCAGTCCTCGCCGGCCGCCCTGACGAGCTGCTCGCCCTCCGGGTCCTCGGCCAGCATCCACTGGTACGGCACGTGGTTGCGGGCCAGGAAGTCGCGCACCTTGTACGACTGCGCGGACCACCGGTCGCCCACCACGCGCAGCTCCGACCGCTCGATCCTGTCGGTGCGCAGCCAGGCGTCGAGCTGCCCGTCGATCACCGGGTAGAACTTCTCCTCCGGCGGATCCCACGGCTTGAGCAGGTAGTGGTCGAGGTCGACCACATTGATCGCCTGGATGGCGGCGTCGGTGTCGGCGTAGGCGGTCAGCAGCACCCGGCGCGCGTACGGATAGAGGTCCATCGCGGCCTCCAGGAACTGCACGCCGTTCATCTGCGGCATGCGGTAGTCGGCCAGCAGGGCCGCCACCTCGTCGCCGCGCAGCCGCATCTCCCTGACCGCGTCGATGGCGTCCTTGGCCGCCTCCGCGCGGACGACCCGGTAGTTCTGGCCGTAGCGACGCCGTAGGTCACGGGCGACCGCCCGGGAGACGCCCGGGTCGTCGTCCACCGTCACGATGACCGGCTTCTCCATGCCGTTACGCCCCTGCCTTGTCGCACTCCGTCCCTTAAGGGAAGGATGTCATGTGCGAAGCGGTGCCTGAGCACCTGCTCCACCAGGTCCGCGCAAAGGCCGGCGAGCAGCCGTCTTTAGGCCGCGGGCGTCAGGCGATGACGCGGCTCTCCCCGCCGTCGACCAGCAGCGAGACCCCGTTCACGAACGACGCCCGCTCGCTCGCCAGGAACGCCACCACGTCGCCCACCTCCTCGGCGCGTCCGATGCGGCCGACCGGCACCGACTCGCCCCGCTGCCGCAGCGCCTCGTCGTCGCCGGCCAGCTCCCGCAGCCGCTCGGTCTCGATCGGGCCCGGCATGACGTTGTTGACCAGCACGCCGTCGCGGCCCGACTCGCGGGCCAGCGTGCGCACGACGCCGGCCACGGCCGAGCGGGTGGCGTTGGACAGCGCCAGGCCGTCGATCGCCTCACGGGCCGACCTGCTGGTGACGGTAACGATCCGGCCCCAGCCGCGGGCTCGCATCTCCGGCAGGACCGCATGGATGAGGCGTACGGTGCCGAGCAGGTTGCGCTGGATCGCGACGTCCCACTCCTCCAGCCCCACCTCGTCGAACCGGCCGGCCGGCGGGCCGCCCGCGTTGGCCACGAGGATGTCGATCGGGCCGAGCACGTCGCGCGTCTCCTCGGCCACCCGCCGCGCGGTGGCCGGGTCCTCCACGTCGGCCAGCACGGCGTGCACGACCTTGCCGTATTCCTGCAGCTCCACCACCGCGTCCGCGAGTCGCTCCGGGCTGCGGGCGCTGACGCAGACGTCGCAGCCTTCGCGCGCGAGGCTCTTGGCCGCGGCGAGCCCGATGCCCGCGCTTCCTCCGGTGACGAGGGCGACCTTGCCCGAGATGCCGAGATCCATATGCGCGACTATAGGTCGTGCGGGCGTCCGCACCGTCCGGGGCGGGGTCCGGACGGGGCTCAGGTCTTGTGCACGCGTACCAGTTTGTCCGGGTTCAGCACGGTGTAGATGTCTTGGATGCGGCCGTCGCGCACGTTCACCATCACGACCTGGTCGCCTTCCATCGACCGGGTCCAGAGCGCCGGGTGGCCGTTGACGTCCATCAGCCCCACGTCCGTGAACGCGTACCGGGCCGTCAGCGCCGACAGGAAGGACAGCACCTTGCCCCGGCCGGAGACCGGCCGCAGCGCCGCCCTGACCTTGCCGCCGCCGTCGTTCCACGAAACGACGTCCTCGTGGAACAGCTTGGTGAGCGCGTCGAGGTCGCCGCCCTTCGCCGCGTCCATGAACTTCACCAGCAGCCTGCTGTGGTCCTCGGTCGTCGGCTGGAACCTGTCGCGCCCCTGGGCCAGCCGCGTGGACGCCCGGTGGTGCAGCTGCCTGGCGTTGACCACGGACGACTCGATGATCCCGGCGATCTCGTCGTACGGCAGCTCGAACGCCTCCCGCAACACGAACACCGCCCGCTCGGGCGGTGAGAGCCGCTCCATCATGTGCAGGGTGGCGTACGAGACGGTGTCACGCAGCTCGGCCGTGTCCAGAGGGCCGGCCTCCGACGTCAGCACCGGCTCGGGCAACCACGGCCCGGTGTAGGACTCCCGCTTGGCCCGCGCGGAGCGGAGCTGGTCGAGAGCCAGCCGCGACACCACGGTCACCAGGAACGCCCGCGGTTCCCTGATCCCGTCGCGGTCGGCGCCCTGCCAGCGCAGCCACGCCTCCTGTACGACGTCCTCGGCGTCCCACATGCTCCCGAGCAGGCGGTAGGCCAGCCCGAGCAGCATGGGGCGGTGCTCCTCGAAGTCCACGCTGGCATCATGCCCCGTCACCGCGGCGGGGTGCGTGCCGGGGGTCGCGTGCGGGCCGCGCGCCGGAGGTGACAGTTCACGGGGTGGTAATGCCGCAGGAAGCGTGATGGGCTGGACGTGTGGCGAGAAACCTCATCCTCTCAGGAGGCCTGTTCCACGACTTCGCCGCCACGTCGGAGGCGCTCGCCGAAGTGCTCTCCGAGGTCGGGGTCGAGTCGGAGATCACCGAGGACATCGCGGGCGCGCTGAGCGAGCCGTCGGAGGTCCAGCTCATCACCGTCAACGCGCTGCGCTGGCAGATGGGCCACGACCGTTTCGCCGACCAGCGGGCCGCATCGGCCTTCTCCTTACCCGCCGAGGCCCGCACCACGCTTCTCGACCACCTCGACCGGGGCGGCGGGCTGCTGTGCATGCACTCCGCGTCGATCTGCTTCGACGACTGGCAGGGCTGGCCGCGCGTCCTGGGCGGCTGCTGGAGCTGGCCCAAGTCCCACCATCCGCCGCTGGGGTGGACGGGGGTGCGGGTGCACGGCGGGCATCCGGTGGTCGACGGCCTGCGCGACTTCGACGTGGTCGACGAGGTCTACAGCGACCTCCACGTGCTGCCCGACGTCAAGCCGCTGGCCTCGTCGAACGGCCAGCCCCTCGTCTGGGCGCGGCCGGTCCGGCGCGGCCGGGTCTTCTACGACGCGCTGGGCCACGACACCAGGTCCTACGACAACGAGATCCACCGGACGCTTCTCCAGCGGGCGGCGTTGTGGCTGCTCAAACGGCCGGTCGCGATCCGCGAGTGACGTGTCCGGAAGTTACAAGACCACGGGCGGCGGTCCGGGCACGATGACGGTATGAACGTGAACCTCTCCGCGATCCCCGGCTTCCTGGCCGGGCACGCGCGTGTCCTTGACCGCCGCCGCTACGACCTGATGACGGGCGGGGGCGACGCCGCCTCCGTGCTGGCCGCCCTCGACGCCTACCGCAACCCCGACGGCGGCTACGGCTGGGGCCTCGAACCCGACCTGCGCACGCCCGAGAGCCAGCCGGGCGCCGCACTGCACGCCTTCGAGGTGTTCGGTGACGTCGCCCCGCACACCGGTCCGCACGCGGTGGCGTTGTGCGACTGGCTGGAGTCGGTCACGCTGCCCGACGGCGGGCTGCCGTTCTCGTTCCCGCTCGCCGTCTCCGAGGCCAGCGCTCCCTGGTGGAGGAGCGGCGACCCGTCCGTGTCGTCCCTGCAGATCACCTCCGTGACGGCGGCCGCGGCCCACCAGGTCGCCGCGCACGACCCGGCCGTCGCGGCACACCCGTGGCTGGAGCGGGTCACCCGCCACTGCCTCGACGCGATCCAGCGGCTGGAGGGCATGCCGCACGCGTACGTGCTGCTGTTCTGCGTACGTTTCCTCGACGCCGTCCACGACAGCAGGCCGGAGGCGGCCGAGCTGCTCAAGCGGCTGGCCGGTCACATCCCGGCGGACGGGCGGGTGCCGGTCGAGGGCGGCGCCGAGGAGGAGGCGCTGCGGCCGCTCGACTTCGCGCCCCTGCCGGGCAGCCTGGCCCGCCGCCTGTTCGAGCCCGAGGTGATCGCCGCGGACCTCGTACGGCTGGCGGGGGAGCAGCAGGACGACGGCGGGTGGGTCGTCGACTACGCGCGCATCTCACCCGCCGGGGCGCTCGAATGGCGCGGCGCCGCCACGGTCGGCGCGGTCCGCACCCTGCGCGCCAACGGCATGGTCTAGAGCATGGGGTTCGTCAGAACCCGGAGGGGCGTCCCGGCGCGAGGTCGTGGTTCTCGTCACCCTTGAGCGCCGGGCTGAACACGCAGATCAGCCGCATCCCGCCGGCAGAGGTCAGGCGGTGTTCCTCGCCCGGGTCCGGCGCGTACAACGTGCCGGGGGCGAGGGCGAACGGCCCGCCGGCCGTCTCCACCCGGCCCTCGCCCTCGACGCAGTAGCAGGCTTCGAGGTGCCGGTCGTACCGGAGGAGGGTGGTCGTGCCCGGGCGCACGTAGGTGTCGGTGAGCGTGTATCCGCGTCCGTCCGCCGCGACGAGGAGGCGGCGGCTCGTACCGTTGGTCCAGTCGACGTCGTGCGCGGATCCCAGGACGTCATGAAATGTCCGGATGAGCATTGTGACTCCGGTGCGGTCAGGGCCACACCACACCGTCGCGGACGGTGTCGATGCGGTGGTCGCTCACGTGTCCTTCGAACAGGCGCGTTCCGAGACCGTACGCCTGGGCCAGCGGATCGGCGGGGTCGCGTGCCACCTCTCCGCGCGAGTTGGCGACGCCGCGCACGACGCCGACCAGGTCGTGGTGGAGGTAGCGGGCGAGCTCCTGCAGTTGCGCGGTGACGCCGACCATCGAGCCCGGGTAGGTCTCCTCGGAGCTCACCACGACGGCCAGCCGCTTGCCGACGAGGCGTCGCCTGACGTCCGCGCAGCCGGGGTAGCCGGTCTTGAGGTAGCAGAAGAGGCGGTCGATGAAGATCTTCAGCTGCCCCGCGATGCCGTACCAGTAGAGCGGGGTGGCCAGGACGAGCGCGTCGGCGGGAAGGACCTGCCGCAGCAGCAGCGATTCGTAGCCGTCCCCGATCGAGCATGCGCCGTCAGCCTGCCGGCACGTGCGGCAGTCGCGCAGGGGCGCCGCGACCGCGTCGGACAGATCGGCGAGCTCGACCTTGTGCCCGCGGCTCGCCGCCCCCTCCAGTACGGCCTCCGCCAGCAGGCGTGAGTTGCCGTCCTTGCGGGGGCTCGCGCTCAGGGCGAGTGCTTTCATCAGCCGTGCACCTCTTCCTTCTCGGCTGCTCGGCTCCCATGCTGCCGGTCGTTTATCGTGAAGACAATCAAATGTTTCTGGCCGGTAATGGTAAGTTGATGTGCATGGTCGATCCGGCTCGCCTGAAGCTGCTCGTGGCCCTGCACGAGCAGGGCACGCTCCATGCCGCGGCCTCCACGCTGCACATCTCACCGTCCGCCGCCTCCCAGCAACTGGCGACGCTGACGCGTGAGGCCGGGGTGCCGCTCGCCGAGGCCGACGGCCGCAAGCTGCGCCTCACGGACGCCGGCCTCGTGCTCGTGGAGCACGCCTATGCCATGCTCGCGCTGGTCGAGCGGGCGATGGGGGAGGTCCAGGCCACCGTGAACGGCGAGCTGGGGCGGATCACGGTGGGCTCCTTCCCCTCGACGATCTCTTCCCTGCTCATCCCGGCGGCTCTCATGCTCCGCGACAGCCATCCACGGCTGCGGGTCGACATCCGCGAGATCACCGCGCCCGACTGCCGTGACCGGCTCGCCGGCGGAGAGCTCGACGTGGTCGTCGAGGTGGAGGCGGAGGGAGCGCCGTCCGGCGACGACGCGCGATGCACCAGGGTGGAGCTGGGCACCGACGACTTCGACCTCGCCCTGCCGATCGGGCACCCGTCGGCGCGCGAGCCGACGGTCGGCCTGTCGCGGCTGCGGGACGAGGAGTGGGTCAGCACCATCGAAGGCGACGCCTGCGACCGCATGCTGCACCTCGCCTGCGCCTCCGCCGGGTTCCGCCCCCGGGTGCGGCACCGGGCCGGCGACTGGACGGCGATCCTGGCCCTGGTCGAAGCGGAGATGGGCATCGCCTTCGTCCCCCGCGCCGCACGGCTGCCCGTCCCCGCGGGGGTCGTCAGCGTGGCCCCGACCGGGCACGACATCCGGCGGCACGTCTACGCGGCGGTCCGGCGCGGGTCGGAGGCCCGGCCGGCGATCGCGGCGTATCTCGCGGCGCTCGAAGCCGTCGCGGCGCGGGGCTACAGGCCGAGGCGGTCGGCCGACTCCGACTCCTGAGCCATCCTGCGCAGCGCGTCGAACGCCCGGCCGTAGAGGACCGTTCCGAGCACCAGGGCCTCCACGGCGGCGTCGCGCGGGCCGTCGAACGGGATCTTGTCCATCTCCACCTCCGACACCAGCTTCCTCGCGGTCTCGACGTAGGGCGCGAGGTCCACGGCGAGGCCGAGCTGGCGCATCCTGACCAGCGTCTGGGCCAGTTCGTCGCGGGTGGGGGCCTTGGGCGTGACGTTCCAGCCGAGCTCCTCGACGAGGTGGTCGACCTCGGCGCGGGCCCGCTGCCACTCCTCGCCGGAATCCGGCTGCACGCCGGGGCTGAGGGCGTAGTGGGCGATGCCCAGCATCTCGTGGATGGGCAGCGACTCGTCGTCGACGGCGGCGACGACCTGCTTGATCGAGGCGACGGAGAGCCTGCCCACGTCGAGCAGGGCCCGGATCAGGCGGAGCCGGCGCAGATGCGACTCGTCGTACGCGGCCCGCGTCGGGGCCGTCTGCTCGCCCTGGTGGAGCATGCCCTCACGCAGGTAGTACTTGATCGTGGGGATGGCCACGCCGGACCTGACGCTCAGTTCGGAGATGCGCATCAATAGATACTAGCGCTATCCAGATCGGGCCAGGTGGCGGGCCGCGCTGACCAGCTCCTGTACGTCGGCCTGGCGGTTCCAGAGGAAGACGACCTCCAGGGGCGGGACCTCCTCCTTGATGGGGAGGAAGGCGAGCGTGTCGGGGATCCTCGTGCCCTCGTGGACGCACAGGGCGTAGCCCGCGCCCGAGTCCACCATGTCGATGACCAGGTCGTGCGTGGCCGCCGACGGGCCGAGGCGGGGGTGCAGGCGGTGGCGTACGAACCCTTCGAGGAAACGGCGGGCGCCGGCCACCGCGTCGGACTCCGGCATGACCAGCGGCTCCGACGCCAGGTCCGCCAGCGACAGCGTCCCGGCGGCGGCCAGGGGATGCGCACGCGGCATCAGCGCGTGCACCGGGAAACGGTGCACGAGCATGCGGCCCACGCCCCTCGGCATGGAGCCGGGCGCGTAGCCGAGCCCGGCCTGCAGCGCGCCGTCGGCGATGGAGACGAGCTGCTCGGCCGTCCCCATCGGGGCGACGCGCAGGTTTCCGTTCTGCAGCTGGGACAGCAGGCGGGCCACCACGTCGGTCAGCCCGTCGGCCACGCCGAGGCGGGCGACGTGGCCCTTGCTCCTCGCGGCCGTCACGGCCCGCTCGAAGGCGTCGACCGCGACGGTGGCCTGGGCCAGGAACGCCTCGCCCGCCTCGGTGAGCCGCACCCCGCTCGACGAGCGGCTGAACAGCTCGACGCCGATCTCCTTCTCCATGGCTCTGAGCTGCTCGGACAGCGTGGGCTGGGAGATGTGCAGTGCGGCGGCGGAGCGGCGCAGGGAACCCGCGCGCGCGATCGCGAGGGCGTAGCGGACGTAGCGTAGATCCATCGCTCACCTCGGCCGTGATGATGATGGGCTATCGGTTGATCGAACCTCGGTATTACAAGAGGCGATAGCTTCCGTGAAGATACACAGTTATCCGGCGCCGTCGATCTTCCGGCGCCGGGCCCCCACCCGCTGGCCGGGGGGCCTGTCCTGCGGTTCGGCCGGTGCGGGGGCGGGGTCTGCGGACGCCGAACGCTGACGTTCCGGCCGGCCGTAAAGGCGGAAAGCGGCTTGTCTAGCAAGCGCTTGTCTGGATCGGTGCGGCCGGTTAGCGTGATCGGGGCGCGGGAGGGGGGAACACTGTCTCTTATA
>NZ_JAAAHR010000255.1:0-9119 GCF_009908215.1 Nonomuraea sp. K271
CAGGTGGTCGCCGCGCGGGGCGGAGTTGCCGTACGGGATGCTGGTGCCGCCGGCGTAGACGGCGACGTACTGCTCGCCGTCGATCTCGTAGGAGATGGGGCTGCTGCTGATGGCGGCGCCGGTCTGCCAACGCCACAGCTCGCGGCCGTCGCGGGCGTCCAGGCAGAGCAGGTTGCCGTCGGGCTGGCCGATGAACAGCAGGCCGGAGCCGGTGGTGAGGATGCCGTTGCCGTGCGCCAGCGAGTACGGCAGGTTCCTCTTCCACCGCACCCGGTTCGTCGAGGGGTCGACGGCCACGACGCCGCCGCTCATGTACTCGCCGGGCGGGCGCAGGCCGTTGGAGGATTCGGTGAGGGAGTGGGCGGCGGCGACGTAGCCGAAGCCCGTGTATACCAGGCGGGTGCTGTGGCTGTAGGACTGGTGGCTCCAGTCGGCGCCGCCGCCGTGGCCGGGGATGGTGAGGATGGGTTCGTCCCAGTGCGGAGTGTAAAGCGGGCCAATCTTGTAGTTGGGCACGGCCCGGTGCGGCGCGCCGGGTACCTCGGTGCCAAGCGGCTGCCGTACCGGGATCTGCTCGGTCCAGCCGCCCTGGCGCGGGAAGGGCTGGGTGGGCCAGGTCTTCTGCCGGGGCTCCTGCGGCACGGGCCGCTCGTCGATGCCCAGCGGGGCCGAGCCGTCGGCGCGGTCGAGGATGTAGTACATGCCGGTTTTGCTGCCGTAGACGACGAGCTTGCGCGTGCGGCCCTGAATCTTGGCATCCAGCAGGACGGGTGCCATAACGTTGTCCATGTCCCAGATGTCGTGGTGGATGGACTGGAAGTGCCAGCGGTACGCGCCGGTCTTCAGGTCCATGGCCACCAGGGAGTTGGCGAACAGGTTCTGGCCGCCACGCTCGGAGCCGTCCTGTGAGGACTTGTTGCCCCTGGCGTTGCCGAACGTCCAGTAGACGAGACCCAGCTTCGCGTCGATGGCGCAGTGCATCCACGGCGTCGCGCCGCCGCTCTGCCAGGAGTCGCCTTCCCAGGTGCCGCCGCCGATCTCGCCGGGCGCGGCCGTGCCCCAGAAGTGCCAGACCAGGTCGCCGCTCTCGGCGTCGAAAGCGAGCGCGGCGCCACGTGGGCCGTCGTTGGTGCCGCAGTAGAGCATGCCGTCGTGGTACGTGACCGCGACCTTCTCCAGATTGCCGTACCCGTTGTGCTGCCGTTCCCAGAGCACCTGGCCCGTTCGCTGGTCGAGTGCGATCAGCCAGTTGCCGTTGGCGCAGGTGTAGACCTTGCCTGCGCCGACCGCCACCCCGCGCCGGGTCACCGTGCCGCGCGTCTGGGCGTACTTCCAGATCGTCGCGCCGGTACGCCCGTCAACGGCGACGACGTTGCCCAGCGCCGACTCGATGTAGAGCACGCCGTTCACGGCCACAGTGCTGCTCTGGCTGTTGCCCTCCGCGAGCCCGCCCTCGATGTGGTTCAGCCACGCGGCCCGCAGCCGCCTGATGTTGCCGCGGTGCACCTGGTGCAACTCGCTGTAGTTCTGGTTGGCGAGGTTGCCGCCGATTTTCGGGAAGTCCCGGTCGGCGCGACGGGTGGCCGCGGAGGCCGGGGGTTGCTGGGATCCCGCGAGCGCGACGGCGGCGACGGCCCCCGCGAGTAACTCTCGTCGATGAACCATGGCTATCCTTCCGGAGCGTTACAGGCCGAGATAGATGCGCCGGACCTGGGGGTCGTTGCTCAGCTCTGCCGAGGTGCCGCGGGCGGCGATCTCGCCGTTCTCCATGACCAGACAGGAGGTGGTGACGTCGAAGGTGAGTTTGGCGTTCTGCTCGACGAGCAGGATCGCCAGCCCGGCGGCGTTGAGCTTCTTCAGCACGCCGGCGATGTCGCCCACAAGTTTCGGCGACAGTCCCATGGAGGGTTCGTCCAGCAGCATGACCTTGGGCCGGCACATCATGGCGCGGCCCACGGCCAGCATCTGCTGCTGGCCGCCGGACAGGGCGCCGGCCAGGCGATGGCGCATCTCTGCAAGCACTGGGAACAGCTCGTACACCTCGTTGATCGGGGCGTGTTTCCAGCTTCTGGTGTATGCGCCGAGCAGCAGGTTCTTCTCCACGGAGAGCCCGGAGAAGACGTGCCTGCCCTCGGGGACGTAGCCGATGCCGTGCCGAACCAGGGTATGGGCGGGCGCGTGGAGCAGGTCGTGCTCGCCGAAGCGGATGATCCTGGCCTGACGGGGCGCCAGGCCCATTACCGCCTTGAGAGTGGAGGTCTTGCCCGCGCCGTTGGCGCCGATGATGCCGAGTGACTGGCCGGGTCCGACGGTGAAGGAGACGTCGTGGGCGGCGCGGACGCCGCCGTAGTGGACCGAGAGGTCTTCGACGGTGAGGGTGGTCATCGGGTCGCCTCCTCGGCGGCGGCCTCGGCGGTCTCCTCGGTGGGAGCGGACATGGAGTCGCCGAGGTAGGCGGCGACCACGTCCGGTTGCACGGCGACCTCGGCCGGGCGGCCGTCGGCGATCACCTTGCCATTGGACAGCACGGTGACCTGGTCGCACAGGGACATGACCAGGCCCATGTTGTGCTCGATGATGATCACGGTGATGCCCGAATCCCTGATGGAGCCGACGATCTCGGCAAGTTGGCGCACCTCTTCGCCGTTGAGCCCAGCGGCCGGCTCATCGAGCAGGAGCAGGGTGGGGGACATGGCCATGGCGCGGGCCAGTTCGATACGGCGCTGGATGCCGTAGGGCAGCGAGCGCGGCTCGGCGCCGGTGACGTCGGCGAGCCCGAACCGCTCGATGAGCTGCCCGGCCCGCGCGTGCAGTGCCCGCTCGTACCGCAGCACCTTCCAGGGGAGTGCCGGGTAGCGCCAGATCCACCTGGTCCTGGTGCGGTCCAGGCCGAGGAGCAGGTTCTCTCGCACGCTGAGGTCCTCGAACAGGCGCAGGTTCTGGAAGGTGCGGGCGACGCGGCGCTGGGCGAGCTGGTACGGCGCCATGCCGGTCACCTCGTTACCGCGCAGCACCACCGATCCTTGGCTGGGGGTGTAGATGCCGCTGATCACGTTGAACAGGGTTGTTTTTCCCGACCCGTTGGGGCCGACGATGCCGCGGATCTGCCCTTCGGGGACGGTGAGTGTGACCTCGTCGAGCGCGACCAGGCCTTTGAACCGCATCGTGAGCTCCCGGATCTCCAGTGCGGCTCCCTCAGCGGCGACTCTCGCGACGTCGTAGGGCCGAAATGGGCCAAGCTGGGCGCGCGAGCCGCTCTTGTGCCGCCGCAGCAGGACTCTGATCTGGCCTGGCAGGCCCGCCAGCCCCTTGGGTGCGAACACCACCACCAGTACGACCACCAGGCCGTAGCCGAGCTGAGCGTAGCCGGAGGCGTCCAGCAGGGCCTCCCTGACCAGAGAGAGTGCGACGGCGCCGACGACGCAGCCCAGGATGCTGGCCCGGCCGCCGATGATGACCATGGCCAGCAGCAGGAACATGTTGGCGATGTTGAAGGATTCGGGGGCGACGAAGCGGATGAGCCCGGCGTACAGGATGCCGGCCAGGCCGCCGTACAGGCCGGACAGCACGAAGGCGGTCATGCGCAGCAGCGGGATCTCCGCGCCGAGCGACCCGGCGGCCAGGTCGTCATCGCGCATCGCGCGCAGCCGGCGACCCAGCGGCGAGCGGGTGACCAGCAGCGCGAACGCCAGCGCCACGGCGAAGACGATCAGCTCGACGTAGTAGAAGAGGTAACCGCTGGACAGGTCGATTCCGAACATCGGCGGCACGGGGATGTCGCTGATGCCCTCGGCGCGGCCCGCGATGTGGGCGTTGGTCACCCAGTTGGTGAAGGCGAGCGCCAGTCCGAGGGTGACGATGCCGAGGTAGTGCGACTGCATGCGCAGCGCAGGGACGCCCACCAGCACGCCGAACACCACGGCCGTCAGCAGAGCCAGCACCGAGGCGGTCCAGAAGCCGAGCCCGGCCTGCGTGGTGAGGATGGCCACCGTGTACGCGCCGACGCCGAAGAAGGCGACCTGAGCCAGGTTGATCTGCCCAGCCACCCCCATGGTCAGGCCGAGGCCGATGGCCAGGATCGCGAAGATGATCGCGACGTCGGCGACATGGATGGCGTAGCCGCCAAGGCCGTAGGGCAGCAGCCAGGCCGCCACCGCCACGGGAACGAGCCAGATCAGGCGTTTCCTGCGCGGTTCAAGCCAGGTCAGGAGTCTCATGCGCGGTTCACCGTTGCCTCTCCGAAGATGCCGGTGGGGCGGATCATCACGATGACGGCGAAGACCAGGAAGGTGACCAGCTCGGAATACTCCTGGAAGTTGCCGGCGGCGAAGGAGTCCAGCAGGCCGAAGGCCAGGCCGCCGACGATCGCGCCGGGCATGCTGCCGAACCCGCCGAGCATGGCCGCGGCGAAGCCCTTGATGCCCAGGGTGCCGCCCATGGTCGGGTTGACGTACAGCATGGGGCCGATCAGGCCGCCGGCCAGCGCCGCCAGGCCCGCGCCGATCGCGAAGGCCAGGGCGTTGCTGCGGCCGACGTGGATGCCGACCGCGGTGGCCGCCTGGTGGTCCATGGCCGCCGCCTGCATGGCCGCGCCCCGCTTCGTACGCTGCAGGAACAGCGCCAGCAGCCCGGTCGCGACCGCGGCCACGGCGATCACCAGCAGGCTGTAGGTGGGGATGCGCACGCCGGCCAGGTCGATCGGCGCGGTGGAGACCGGAGAGGGCACTGCGTGCCCGGCGGCACCCCAGACGAGCACCGCCCCGGCCTCCAGGACCGCGCCGAAGCCGATCGTGCCGATCAGCATCAGCGTGAAGTCCTTGTTCTCCAGCGGGCGCAGGAAGCGCTCAATGAGTAGGCCGATCAGCGCGGTGACCGCGATGGCCACGATGATCGCCACGGCGAAGGGCAGCTTGCTGGCCATGTAGAAGGTGGAGGCGGCGTACGCGCCGATCATCACCACGCTGCCGTGGGCGAAGTTGACCAGCCCCATCGTCCGGTAGACGATCGAGAAGCCCATCGCCACCAGCGCGTACACCGCCCCGAACGTGATCCCGCCGATCAGGGTCTGAAGGAAGACCTGCACGTCAGCTCGCGACCTCGGGGACGACCTTGCCGTCCTTGACCAGGCCGATCTTCGTCTCGTGGATGCCGACGCCGTTGGCATCGTAGTTGTAGTCGCCCAGCAGGCCCGCGCGCTTGACGCCGCGGATGGCGTCGGCCAGCTTCTGGCCGCCCGCGCCGCCCGTCTGCTTCAGTGCCTCGACGAGGATGGAGGCGCCGTCGTACGCCTTGGCCACGTGCATGCGGGCCTCCTCGTGGTAGGCGGCCTTGTACTTGGCGGCGAACGCCTTGATCGGCTCGCTGGCCTCGTTGCTGAGGTAGGGGGAGCTGACCACGGTGCCCTCGGCGTTCTCCAGGCCGGCGGTGGTGGCGTACACGTCGGTGCCGACCGGGGCACCGCCGGCGAGGAGCGCTTTGATGCCGAGTTCGCGGGCCTGCTTGGCGATCAGCCCTGACTGGACCTCCTCGGCGCCGATGAACAGCACCTCCGGGTCCTGCTCGCGGATCTTGGCCAGATTGGCGTTGAAGTCCTTCTGGTCGGGGGTGACGACCTCGTCGGCCAGCGGGGTGAGGCTCCTGCTCTTGAGCGAGGCGAGGAAGGCGTCGTGCTCGCCGGCCCCGTACGCGCCGTTGTTGCTGATCATCGCGATTTTCTTCATGCCCTTGTTGTCGACCAGGTACTTGGCCAGGGTTTCGTCGAAGGTGACGCTGGTCGGCGCGTTGAGGAACAGGAACGGGCTCTTCAGCTCCGCGAGCTTGGGGGACTGGCCCGAGGTGATGTTCGGGATCTTGGCGTCTTTGAGTATCGGTGCCATGGCGAGGGTGACGGCGCTCTCGGCGGTGCCCAGCATGGCGACGTAGCCCTCGGCGGAGATCTTCCTGGCCACGTTGGTGCCGACCGTCGGGTCTCCCTGGCTGTCGAACAGGTCCAGCTTGATATGCCGCCCGTTGATGCCGCCGGCCTTGTTGGCCTCGTCGATGGCGAGCTTGACGCCCTTGTGCTCCCACTGGCCCAGCGAGCTGAGCTGGCCGCTCTGCGCGTTGACGTTGGCAATCTTGATGGGGCCGGTGGCGCTCGCCTCGGTGCTTCCCGACGGGCCGGGGGGTGCGCAGGCGGCGAGCGCCATGAGGGCCGCCGCCGCGATGAGGAATCTCGTGAAACGCACGGTTCACCTCGTAGGGGGTAGGTGAGACTTAATTCACGGACTAGTACGTTCGTTATAACGTCATGATGAGGCTCGGGGAATATCGAACCTACAACGGTTTCGGCCCGGTCAGTCGATGAAGAGGCCCTGGTAGATGTCCTTGATGTTCCAGTGGCCCGGCGTCGGCACCGGTTCGTTGACCATGGGGACGTCGATCACGGCGGGCCGTCGGTTCGCGATGGCCTCGCGTAGCGCCGTTCCGAGGTCGGAGGGTGTGGCGACGGTGTGACCGTCGGCGCCGCAGGCTCGGGCGAGTGAGGCGAAGTCGGGGCTGTACGGGTGGCCGGCCGGATCGGCGAAGTCGCAGCCGTAACTGCGGCCGTAGTGCGCCGACTGCAGGTCGGAGATTGTACCGTGCGAGCGATTGTTCATCACGACGAACACGACAGGCGCGTCCTGTTCGACCGCCATGGGCAGCGCGGGAAGCTGGGCGCTCATGCCGCCGTCGCCGATGAGCGCGATCACCGTCCTGTCCGGCTCGGCCAGTTGCACGCCGATGGCGGCGGCCGGGCCGAAGCCCATGGTGGAGGCGCCTCCCGGGGTGATGAAGCGGCCCTCGGCGGGCAGTTCGTAGCACTGGGCGACGCCGTTCTTGTTCCAGCCGACGTCGGTCACCAGGACCGCGTCCAAGGGCAGGGCCTCCCTCAGGTCCTTCAGGATGCGTTCGGGCCGGAGTGGGAAGTCCTCGCTTCCGCCACGCTCCTGACTGGCCGTGAACAGCTCCGATCGGGCCTCCAGGATCTGTTTGCGCAGCTCGGGCCTGCTGCGTGCCGGATGTGACGCGGCGGCGACGGCGATGGCCTGGACCGCGAGCCGGACGTCGGCGACGGCGCCGATCTCCGCCGGGTAGTTGCGGCCGAGCTCCGCAGGGTCGATGTCGATCTGGATGAGCGTGTTGCCGGAGAAGTCCCAGGTGAAGCGGGGATCCCAAGAGCTGGCGTCGGTCTCGGCGAAGCGGGTCGCCAGCGCGAGCACCACGTCCGCCTCGCGGGCATATGTGTTGGTCAGCTCCAGGCCCCAGAACCCGGGCATCCCGAGGAGCAGGGGGTGCGCGTCGGGCACGGTGCCCTTGGCCATGAGCGAGTGGGCGATGGGGATGTCGAGGTGCTCGGCCAGCCACCTCAGGGCCTCGGTGTCCTCACGCAGACCGCCGCCGACGTAGATGAGCGGCTGCTCGGCGGCGGCCAGCCGGGCCGCGATCAGCTCCGCGGTGGCCTGGGGCAGGCCGGGCGAGGCGGCTTGGCTGATGGCAGGGAAGGGCTCGGCGGGCCGGGAGAACACGTCCATCGGCACGTTGACCAGTGTGGCGCCCGGTCGGCCCGAGGTGGCGGTCCAGAAGGCGCGCTCGACGAAGCGGCCTACGTCCTGGGCCCGGTGCACGTTCCAGGCCCGTTTGACGAAGGGCCGGAAGACGCTTGCCTGATCAGCGTCGGCGTGCAGATTGATCTCCTGGTGGGGGTGCCTGCCATGGTAGTAGGAGGGAATGTCGCCGGAGATCACCACCATCGGCACCGAGTCCAGGGCCGCGGTCATGACACCGGTGGCGGCGTTGGTCAGGCCGGGACCCACGTGCACGAGCAGCACGCCGGGCTTGCCGGAGACGCGGGCGTAGCCGTCGGCGGCGTGCGCGGCGGCCTGCTCATGGCGGGCGATGACGAAGTGGATGCGGCTGTCGGCCAGTGCGTCCAAAACGGCGATGTTGGTGTGGCCGCAGGTGCCGAAGACGTGTTCGACGCCGAGTTCCTCCAGTTGGGCGACGAGGGCATGGGCGGCGGTGCCGGATTTCGTGACAGTCACTGGTCTCCCCAGATGGACAGGCCCTTGAGCAGGAGCGTCTTGGTCACGGTGAAGTCCTCGATCATCCAGCGGGGCGACTCGCGGCCGATGCCCGAGTCCTTCACCCCGCCGAACGGGACGTGGTCGAGGCGGAAGTTGGAGGAGCCGTTCACGACCAGGCCGCCGACTTCCAGCTCGCGCCAGGCGGTGATGATGCGGCGTACGTCGCGGGTGAACAGCCCGGCCTGCAGCCCGTACGAGCTGCGGTTGCACTCCGCGAGGAGCTCGTCGAAATCGTCGTAGGGAAGCACGGTCACCAGCGCGCCGAAGACCTCATCGCGCACGACTCGAGCCTCGGCGGGCGGAGCGACGACGACGGTCGGCGCCATCACCGCGCCCTCCCGCGTGCCACCGATCGCCACCCGGGCGCCCTGGCCGGCCGCCTCGGCGGTCCAGCGGACCACCCGCTCGGCCGCGTCGTCGTCGACCATCGAGCCGACATCGGTGGCAGGATCCAGCGGGTCTCCCACGACCAGAGTCTTCACCTCCGCGGTCAGCGCGTCGGCGAATTCCTCGAACCGGTCGCGCTGGACATACACCCGCTGCACCGAGATGCAGCTCTGCCCCGAGTTGCTGTAGCCGGTACGGGCGCACACCCGCGCAGCGGCAGCCACGTCGGCGTCCTCGCAGACGATGGTCGCGGCGTTCCCGCCGAGTTCGAGCATCACCCGCTTCGGACCGGCGGCGTGCGCGACAGCGTGACCGGCCGTGACGCCACCGGTGAAGCTGACCACGGCGATCTCCGGCGCAGCGCACAACTGCGCGCCCACGTCACCGCCCCCGTGCAGGAGCTGCACCGCCTCCACCGGCATGCCCGCCTCGAGCAGGAGCCGCACCAAGGCCGTGGAGCTCGCGGGCGCCTGTGGCGGCGGCTTGACGATCGTGGTGTTGCCGGCCGCGAACGACGCCGCCAGCTTGTGGGCCAGCAGATTCGCAGGCGCGTTGAACGGGGTGATCGCCAGGACCGGCCCCGCGGGGGCACGCTGGGTGAGCGCGGTGTTCCCCACTCCCCGGCCC
>NZ_JAAAHR010000256.1:0-8936 GCF_009908215.1 Nonomuraea sp. K271
GGGGTGGGGTTCGCGGGCTCTGACCTGGGCACCTGCCAAGCATCGCACACCGCTTTATCCGCATTTATGGTGAAAAGTCGGGATTTTGGGATGAAGGTGTTGAACGGGACCTCGTCCTGGCACTGCACCGCGTGATACAGCCCCCAGACGCGCGCCGCCATCCGCTCGCCCGCGGCGTCGACCAGCGGCCGCAGCAGCTCGTCACGCCCCTCGGCGAGCCCGCCGACCAGCGCGGGCGCCACCGCCGCCACGTCCGCCCCGCGCAGCGCCCTCAACATGATCGCGGCCAGGTCGTCGCCGGTCACCTCGGCCGTGAAAGCCCGCCCGGTCACCGGATCCGTCGTGGGCACCCGGGCCGGGGAGGCGTTCAGCCGGGCCCGCACGGCCGCGAACCGCTCCGCGACCCCCAACCGCGCCAGCGCGCCGCCGAGGTCGCGGTCGGCGCCGTCGTGGCGGGCCACGCCCGGGGGCCGGAACGAGTCGAGCACCATCGAGCGCACGCCACCCGGGTCGGCCGCGGCCACGGCCGCCATGACCCTGGTCGAATGACCGACCCCGAACAGGTGCCACGCGTCGTACCCGAGCTCCTCGCGCAGGGCCACCACGTCGGCCGCCATCTCCCGCATGCGGTAACCCCGCAGGTCGACGCCCTGCTCCTCAAGCCGTTCGCGGCACCGTACGGCGGCGGCGCCCACATCGGCTGGAGGCCGCCGCAACCGCCCGAGCAGCGCCTGCGCGGTCTCAGGGCAGCCCAGCGAGGGCTCGGAGCGCAGGCCGCCGCGCTGCTCGGTCGTCACCACGTCGCGATCGGGGAACATCGCGCTCAGCACGGACATCGTCTCCAACGACGCCGACCCCGGCCCTCCGCCCATGAAGACCACCGGATCGTTTCCGCGGTCGCCGCCGCCGGCCACGCGCACGGCGTACGCCACCTTGATCGTGCGGCCCGGCACGTCCCTCCGCTCGGGGACCTCCAGAAAAGCGCAGGTCGTGCGGGGCGGCATGGCGACCGGGCACGGGTACCGCGCGGCCACTCCGGGCGGCGCGGCGGGGGTCATACCGGGCGTCATGGAGGGGGCCGCCGTGAGGGCGAGGGCGAGCACGACCCGAGAGATCACGGCACGAGACTAATAGTGTGGGCACGTGACCGAACCACTTGTTTCCAGGATGCGCGCCTTCGGCACGACGATTTTCGCTGAGATGAGCGCGCTGGCCGTGCGGACCGGATCGATCAACCTCGGCCAGGGCTTTCCCGACACCGACGGGCCCGCCGCGATGCTCGACCGCGCGGTCGAGGCGATCGGCGCGGGCGCCAACCAGTACCCACCAGGGCCCGGCGTGCTCGACCTGAGGCAGGCGGTCTCCGAGCACCGCGCGGCCCACTACGGCCTCTCCTACGATCCGGCGGGGGAGATTTTGGTCACCGTGGGCGCCACCGAGGCGGTCGCGGCGAGCGTGCTGGCGCTGTGCGAGCCGGGCGACGAGGTGATCGCGTTCGAGCCCTACTACGACTCCTACGCCGCCTCCATCGCGCTGGCCCAGGCCCGGCTGGTGGCCGTGACGATGCGGCCGCGGGACGGCCGCTTCACGTTCGACCCCGACGAACTGCGCGCCGCCGTCACGCCGCGCACCCGGGCCATCTTGGTCAACTCACCGCACAACCCCACCGGCACGGTGTTCACCAGGGAAGAGCTGACCGTCATCGCGGAGCTGTGCCGGGAGCGCGGGCTGATCGCCGTGACGGACGAGGTGTACGAGCACCTGACCTTCGACGAGGTCGAGCACATTCCCCTCGCCACGCTGCCCGGCATGCGGGAGCGCACGGTGATGATCTCGTCGGCGGGCAAGACGTTCTCGGTCACCGGCTGGAAGACCGGCTGGGTGTGCGCGCCGCCCGGCCTGGTCACGGCGGTGCAGACGGTCAAGCAGTTCCTGACGTTCACGGCGAGCGCCCCGTGGCAGCTGGCGGTGGCGTACGCGCTGCGGCACGAGCTGGAGTGGGTGGCCGCGCTGCGGGCGGGGCTGCAGGACAAACGCGACCGGCTCATGGAGGGCCTGGCGGCGGCGGGCTTGTCCGTGCTCAAGCCCGCGGGCACCTACTTCGTGCAGACCGACATCCGGCCGCTGGGCTTCGACGACGGCCTGGAGCTGACGCGCCGGCTCCCGGACCTCGCCGGGGTGGTGGCGATCCCGACGCAGGTCTTCTACGACCATCCCGAACGCGGGCGGCACTTCGTACGGTTCGCCTTCTGCAAGAAGGACGAGGTCATCGAAGAGGCGGTGACCCGGCTCAAGCGCCTGTCGTCCTGACGCGCCCACCGTAAAGTCTGTGTCATCGCGCGATTGCACGGGGTAAGATGAGATTGCGGTATCGCGATGATACCACTCCTCGGCTACGAGCCTACGATGAGGGGCATGGCCATGACCCTTCGCCTCAGCGACCAGCAGGCCGAAGCCCTCCGCAAGCGCGCGGACGCCGAGGGGCGAGCATGCAGCAGGTCGTTTTGCGTGCAATTGACGACTATTTGGAGCGAGCCTCGGAAGACGAGATCACCGAGGACCTCGCGCGCAAGGGAGCCGAGCGCTTCTCCGACCTGCTGCGAAGGCTCGGCGAGTGACCCGATACAGGCGAGTGACCCGATACATCAGCCTGGAGCAGGCACTGCGCGTGCGAGGATCGCGGTGGGCGGCCCGGTCGAGGTGCGGGATCTCGGGCTAATCGAGGCGGCACTCCTGCGGCCGCGCACGTCGCTCTTCGGCTGTTACGCCTACCCCGATGTGCTGGTGAAGGCCGCCGCCCTGCTCCACTCGATCCTCGCCAGCCATCCCTTCGTCGACGGCAACAAGCGGACAGGCTGGCTGCTCACCTATGTCTTCCTCGCCCGCAACGGCATCGAGCTCGATCCGGCCGATGACGACGAGGCCTACGACCTCGTCATCGCCGTGGCCTCGGGCAAGCTCACCGAGGCCGGCGAGATCGCCGACGTGCTGCGTGCGTTCGTCCCGACGGGTGGTCACTGACCGCGGGGGCCGCCGCCGCTCGGCTCGTCCAGCGGGGTGAGCGCGGCCGTCGCCTCCTCGTTGTCCATCCCCGTCGCCTGCAGCAGATCGACCACCACCGACCGCAGCTGCGCGATGATGACGTGGGCGGAGAACCCGAGCTGCGGGGGCCTCTCCCTGGCCGCGACGGCGAGCAGCGCCTGGCGCGCCAGCGTCGGCTCGCGGCCCGCCCCCAGCTCCAGTTGCAGCAGTAGCGCCGCCTCCGACACCTCCCGCATGGCCTCGGCCAGCGCGGCCGGGGGAGGGCTGACCTCCCCGAGTGAGGCCAGCGTGCGCCTGATCAGCACCCGCGCGTTCCGCAGCGCCAGGTCCACCGGCACGGCCGCGGTCTCGTAGCGGGCCAGCCGGGCGCGCCGGTGCCAGTGCACCGGCGAGATCATGGCGATCTCCTTGCTGGTCTTCAGGGCCGCCTCGAACTCCTCCACGGCCCCTTGCGTGTGGCGCGCCTCCTCCAGTGCCTCGGCGGCCAGGTCCACGTCCCGCTTCTCGATCGCCGCCGCGGCCTGCTCCAGCATCGTCGACAGGGCGTCCAGCACCCCGGAAAGGTGCTTGGCGGCGATCACGAACGGGCTCGCGGGCAGCAGCGCGACCGCCGCGATCCCGATGATGCCGCCGGTGAGCGCGTCGGCCATGCGGTCCAGGCCGCCCACGCCCTCGCCGGGAACCAGGGTGGCCACCAGCACGGCCGATGATCCGGCCTGCGCAACGAAGAGCGCCCCGCTGTTGAGCAGTGCCGCTACGGCCATCGCCAGCGCCACCACCAGCGCGAGCTGCCAGGCGCCCGAGCCGATCCAGGACACCAGCAGGTCGCCCACGCCGACGCCGAGGCTGACTCCGACGACCATCTCGATCAGGCGGCGCAGGCGCTGGCCGAGCCCCACGCCGACGCAGATGAGCACCGAGATCGGCGCGAAGATGGGCCGCGGATGGCCGAGCACTTCGATGGCGACGAGCCAGGCGAGCGCGGCGCCGACCGCGCACTGCGCGATGGACGGCGCCATGAGGCCGAACGTGCTCAGCCGTTCCTTCACATGATCGCTGAGCTTCGTCCGCACCTCTCCACCTTGGCGGATCTTCGGCACAATGTCACGTTTGCCCCGGCCAGGTGTGTTTAGTCGGGAGCCGGCCCGACGATCAGGGAGCCGGTGGTGATCGAGCCGAGCAGCGGCCAGGCGATCAGGAAGCCGCGGCCGCGCCGTTCAGGAATTCGTCCACCGCACGCAGGAACGCGCGGCGCGCGGTGACGTGGATCAGGTGACCCACCTCGATCGTCACCAGCTCGGCCCCCGGGATCAGCGCCGCCACATCCTGCGCGTGAAGGTGGCTCGCCGCTCCGCCCGACACCACCAGCGTCGGCGCCGTGATCCGCGCCAGCCCCTCCCGCCAGGCGGGGTCGGGGGCGACGAGCTGCCGCTCCGTCTGGTGCACCATCCGCCAGTCGAACGCCGTCGACCCGTCCTCCACGATCGGCGGGCGGTTGCCGATCGGGTACGGCTGCGGCGGATCCTCCAGCACCAGCCGCTCCACCCGCTCGGGACGGCCCATGGCCAGCAGGTAGGCCACGATGCCGCCGAGCGAGTGCCCCACCACCGTGGCGCGTTCGATGCCCAGGTCGTCGAGCAGCGCGGCGACGTCGTCGGCCATGGCGGGAACCGCGTATTCGCCGGGACGCTCACTCGCGCCGTGCCCGCGCAGGTCGGGCGCCAGAACGTGATAGCGGGCGGCGAAATGCTGGGTGATGCCGTTCCAGTCGTTGTGGTCGGCGGTGCGTCCATGGAGCAGCAGGAGCGCGGGAGCGGAGGGATCGCCTTCCTCACGGTAGACGAGCTTGATCCCGTTGACATGGGCTTCGCGAATCACATGCGCGACCCTACCGCCGCCGCTCAGCGCAGGTTGACATCGTCCGCGGCGTTCCTGGGCAGACATTGACCATGAACCCCGCTGACCGGCTCGGCTAGCGTCGCCAGGACAGGGGGAAAGGACCGGGAAGAAGGGGCTTCGCATGCCGGACCCGATAGAAGTGCGCAAGGTGCCCATCGAGAGCGTCACCGACGCCTCGGGACTGTCACGGCTCATCGCCGACGGGGTGATCGAAGCCGGCCGGGTGCTCGCCGTCATCGGCAAGACCGAGGGCAACGGCGGCGTCAACGACTACACGCGCATCCTCGCCGACCGGGCCTTCCGCGAGGTGCTCGCCGAACACGGCCATCCGGCGCCGGACAACGTGCCGCTGGTCTGGTCGGGCGGCACCGACGGAGTGCTCAGCCCGCACGCCACCGTCTTCGCCACCACGGCCGACGCGCCCCCTTCCGACGAGCCACGGCTGTCGGTGGGCGTGGCGATGAGCGACGTGATCCTCCCCGAGGACATCGGCAGGCCCGCCATGGTGGAGAAGGTGGCCGCCGGCGTGCGCGAGGCCATGAAGATCGCCGGCATCGACGACCCACGCGACGTCCACTACGTACAGACCAAGACGCCGCTGCTCACCCTCGCCACCATCACCGACGCCAAGAGCCGCGGCCAGGACACCGCCATCGAGGAGACCGGCCCCTCCATGGACCTGTCCAACTCCACCACCGCCCTCGGCATCGCCGTCGCGCTCGGCGAGATCGACATGCCGAGCGCCGACCAGATCCACAAGGACCTGTCGCTCTACTCGTCGGTGGCCTCCTGCTCGTCGGGCGTGGAACTCGACCGGGCCCAGATCGTGCTGGTGGGGAACGTACGCGGGATCGGCGGCCGTTACCGCATCGGCCACAGCGTCATGAAGGACGCCCTCGACGCCGACGGCATCTGGGAGGCCATCAGGGACTCCGGGCTGCCGCTGCCCGAACGCCCCCACCCGTCCGACCTCGGCGAACGGCTGGTGAACGTGTTCATGAAGTGCGAGGCCGACCCCTCAGGGCGGGTGCGCGGGCGGCGCAACATCATGCTGGACGACTCCGACGTGCACTGGCACCGGCAGATCAAGGCGACCGTGGGCGGAGTCGCGGCCTCGGTCACGGGCGACCCGGCCGTCTTCGTCTCCGTGGCCGCCGTCCACCAGGGCCCCTCCGGAGGCGGTCCCGTCGCCGCCATCTCCGTCCATGACTGATGTTCTGTCAGCCTTTACGGCTTCGCCGGGCCCAGCCACCCGCCGCAGGCGGCTGAGGGCCCTCCAGGAGAACGCACTCTGACCCTTCACCGGCCGGCCGCCGTCACGGAGCGCACGGCCGGCCCTGCACCGTGGTTCAACCCGTGACCGGTCGCCGCGACGTGACCCGGGAGTCCGTTCGCGCGGTGATGGGGCCCGGCGTGGCCGCGGCCGGTGCCGTCAGGGCCAGGGGAGGGCGGTGAGTTCGGGCCAGTCCCTGGTCCAGCGGGCGACCTTGGCTTCGTACACCTGCCGGGGCGCCAGCCTCGGGTTGGGACGCAGGCGCAGGTCGAAGGCGTCGGACACGCCGTAGGGGGCGTACAGTCGCCACTCGCCCGCCGGCGTGATCCGGGCGCCCAGCGCGCACGTCGTGGCGGGGAAGGAGGCGATCGCGTCCTCGGTGCTGTCGTACGGCGGGCACGGCACGCCGAACCGCTCCTCGTACCACAGGTGCACCCGGGCCTCGTTGCGGATCTCGACCGGCACGTCGCCGAACACCCGCCGCCCGGTTCTGATCACCTCGTTCTCCGCCTCCCACGACAGGTTGGACGGGTCGTAATAGATCAGGTCGTAGTCCTTGATGCCGTAGCCCGGGTCACGCCCGGTCACGTGGTTCCAGACGGTCTGCACGACGGCGCCCGCCGCGACCCACCAGCCGGGCAGGCCGAGCGTCCTGGCCTGGTGCAGCACGGCGGTCAGCACGGGGTTGCTGCCCAGCACGCGGGGCAGGGCGGCGAGTTGCTCGTCGAGGGGAAGGCGCGCGATCCGCATCGGGTTCATGATGTCACCACCACGCCAGGTACGCGGTTTCCGTAGCTGTCCAGAGTCCGAGCCATGCCGAGCAGGCCGCGGATGACCATGCCCACGCCGGCGGTACTCCGCGCTTCCTCGACTGCCCCGAACAGGCCCGGTACGGGCTCGAACTGTGGAGCTGACAGGCATGCCGAGCGGCACCGTCCACCCGATCCTCGCCAGGCTCCAGCGCGGGTAGTCTCGGGGGTTGTGCCGAGCATTCCGCAACCTCTGGACCCCCACGACGACGGTGGCGCCGCTCCCGCCGTCGCCGCTGCCCTGGCCGCCTACGAGGCCGGCACGGCCGGCGACGCCGAGGTGCTGGCCGCGCTGAGTGGCGCCAGGCTGCTCGTGCCCGTGGTCGCCCTGCTGACCGAGAGCGAGGTCGGCGCGCACGGGCTGCGACAGGAGAAGGAGAGCGAGATGGCCCTCCCCAAGCTCGTCGGGCAGGACGGCAGGCAGGCGGTGCTCGCGTTCACCGGCGCCGGCGCGCTGGCCAGGTGGCGTCCGGACGCCCGCCCCATCCAGGCCACCGCGCTCCAGGTCTGCCAGGCCGCCGTGCAGGAGCGGGCGGCGGCGGTCGTGGTGGACGTCGCCGGTCCTGTGCAGTTCGTGATCGAGGGGGAGACGCTGGCGGCGCTCGCGGCGGTCGAGTCCGGCACCGTGGGCGAGCTCAGCGGCGTCACCGTCGCCCGGGTGGAGCCGCCCCGCAGGCGTCGCCGCTTCCCGTGGGGGCGCCGGTCCTCCCCATGACCTCCCCATAGGTGACGAACGCCCTCCACGCGTCGTCCGGCACGCGGATCCGGCTCCGGGCACGTCACCCGTTCTACGCCATGCGGGACGGCTGATTCGTCACCCGTCAGGAGCCCGACCCCGGCCACGCCTGGTCTTTCCTGAGCGCGCGCACGTTCCCGCCCGGCTCGGGCCGTCTGCGCTGGTTGATGGGCGGCAACGTGAAGTGCCCGCGGATCGTGTCGACGAGCTTCGCCATCTTGTCGTCGGCCTCACCGACCTTGCGCTGGTCGAGCGTGACGCCCACGACGTAGCGGCCGTGGTCGACCCAGTAGTGGAACAGCGCGCCGCGCTCCACGTCCAGCACGGTCCTGATCACCGTGCCGCTTTCCAGCAGCTTAAGGTGCGTGTCGAGCCGCTGCCCGATCCACTCGAGCTGGCGGCCCAGCTTGAGGTAGGACAGCCTGCGTTCCTCGGCCGACGTCTCGTGGAAGAAGTGCTGCAGGTCGCCGTCGTCGAGCACGTCGCTGTAGAAGGCGCAGCCGCCGGGGCCGAAGAAGGCCACGAAGTGCAGGTCGTCCTGGGTCGATCAGGGAGACGCAGCTCGCGAGCGCCTTCTCCAGCGCCGCGCTGATCTCCGGCTGGGTGCGGATCAGGATCTCCGACTCGCCCGATCACCTTGCGCTTGGTCGTGGTGGGCGACGGGCCCGCCGTCGCCTCCAGGTGCGGCACGTACAGGCCTCGCCGGAACAGCACCAGCAGGTACGTCCCGGTCAGCAGGGTGAACGCGGCGATCCCGGTCATCGACAGGCCGAGCAGTTCGCCGGGCATGTGCCCGTTCCACAGGACCGGCCCGAACCCCGCCGCGAACCCCAGCACGATTCCCCCGGCCGCCATCACGGTCATGGCCGTGACCAGCATGGTCGGAAGCCGTCCGCGCAGCCTGCCGGCGACCAGAGCGATCAGGGCCATTCCCGTCACCACGGAGACCACGGTGACCGCGCGGGCGACGTCGTACTCCTCGCCCTCGATGTACCGGGCCAGCATTTCGAGCAGGACAGGGGTGAGTACGAAGTTGCGATGACCACCGCGAACCTGACGAACCGATCTCTGTCCACGCCGGAAGTGTCGGTGATCGGCTGGCCGGCCGCAAGGGCCGGACCGCCATCCATGCCGGCGAACCGGATCCCGCGACACTCCGCCGGGGAGGGCCTCGCGA
>NZ_JAAAHR010000257.1:0-8737 GCF_009908215.1 Nonomuraea sp. K271
GGGTGGGCGGGATCATCTTCGCCATGACCCTGCTGGGCCTGGGCTGGGTCAACTGCGGCGCCGACTACTCCCGTTACCTGCCGTCCGGCTCGCGCCCGCGCTCGGTGGCCCTGTGGACGATGCTCGGCGGCGCGCTGCCGCCCATGGTGCTGCTCGTGTTCGGCGTGCTGCTGGCGGGCGGCGACCCGTCGCTGGCCGAGGCCGCGGGCGGCGACCCGGTGGCGGCGCTGGCCGGGGCGCTGCCGACCTGGTTCCTGCTGGCGTACCTGCTGACCGCCATCGGCGGCTTCCTGGCCGGGGCGATCATGGACATCTACTCGTCGGGATTGTCGATGCTGGCGCTCGGCGTACCGATCAGGCGGCACTACGCGGTGCTGATCGACGGGCTGCTCATGGTGCTCGGCGGCTACTACCTGCTGTTCGTCTCCACCAGCTTCCTCGCCACCTTCCAGGCGTTCCTCGCGATCATCGGCGTGGTGATGGCGGCCTGGGCGGCGGTGTTCCTGGTCGACATGTGGCGGCTGCGGAAGGGCGGTCGGTCGTACGGCGGGCCCGCCGACGGCGCCGACCGCGAGCGGCTGCTGCGTCCCGGCGCTCCCGCGCTGCACTGGCCGGGCCTGGTGTCGCTGGTGGTGGCGTCGGTCGTCGGGCTCGGCCTCATCACCTCGGCCGACGAGAACATCGCCGCGATCGTCGGCTTCCTCATGAGCCGCGAGCTGGAGAGCGGCACGTTCGGGGCGGCCAACATCGGCGTGGTGGTCGCCCTCGTCGTGGCCGGCGCGCTGTACTACCTGCTGACGGCGTTCGCCCGGCGTGGCGACCGCGGGCCTGGCTGATCAGGGCGCTCACCCGGCGTTACGCTGAGTGAGTAATGCCGAACCTTCCGTTGCGGTTGCTGCAGTGGGCAACGCACGTCACGGCGTGCGGGCTGCTGCTCATGGCCGTGGTCACCGTGCTGCGCGACGGCCTCGTGGCCGTGGCCGCCGCAGGCGTGCTGCTCGGCCTCGTGTACGCCGCCGGCCCCGTGCTCGAACGCCGGCCCATCCCGGCGCTCGTGTGGCTGGGCCTGGTGACGGGCGGCTGGGCCGCGCTGGCCGTGGCGGCGCCGCCGTTCGTGTGGCCGGTGTTCGGGCTGCTGTTCGCCTACCTGCGGATGTTGCCGCTGTGGGCGGCCATGTTCGGGATGACGGTGCTGACGTCGGCGGCGATCGCGGCGGCCGTGTGGCACGCGGGCGAGCTGACGGTCCCGCTGGTCCTCGGGCCCGCGATCGCGGCCGTCCTGGTGACGTTGCTGGGGCTGGCCTGCGAGGCGCTGCACGCCGAGGCGGCCCGTACCTAGCCCCGGCGAGCGGCGCGCGGGTCAGGCCGTCACGATGGCGAAGTCCGGCATCGCCCGGTCCAGCACGGCGACCAGCCGCTGCAACACCGCCGTGTTGCCCTCGCGTTCGACCCCTTCGACGCCCTTGCCCGCCAGCAGTCCCACGAGCTGCTCCTTCGTCAGCCGCAGGGTCAGGTCGGCGGCGTCGTCACGCGGGTCCCGCTGCTGCACGAGCACCCCGTTGCACAACGTCGTACGGTGCCGCTCCCCCAGGTCGGTCAGGTGCCAGTCGATGGACAGCCGCTCGTGCCAGGCGCGCGGCCCGTCGACGCGGATGGCGATCGAGTCGAAGATCTGCTCGACGCTCAGCGCGGCGAGCAGGTCCGGCGAGGTGACGTCCATGGTGGCGGGCACGATGCCGTCGGCCAGCTCCAGCGCGCCCATGAGGTAGAAGTTGCGCCAGGTGGCGTTCTCGGCCCCGTGGCCCAGCCTGGTGTAGACCTCGGCGAGCAGGTCGCGGGCCTCCTTGTTGCCCTCGTCGGCGAAGACCGCGTGGTTGAGCAGCTGGGCGGCGAAGCGCAAATCGTTCTCGCCGATGTAGCGCCGGGCGAACTCGACCACGCCGGCGGCGCCACCCAGACACTCGACGTAGCGGATGGCGCTCTCCCTGGGCGGGTGTTCCCACAGGTGGGCCGGGTTGCCGTCGAACCAGCCGAGGTAGCGCTGGTAGACGGCCCTGACGTTGTGGGAGAGCGAGCCGTGGTAGCCGTGGGTGTGCCAGGCCCGCTCCAGCTGAGGCGGCATCTGCATGGCCTCGGCGATCTCGGGCCCCGTCAGGCCTTTGTTGATCAGGCGCAGGGTCTGGTCGTGCAGGTAGGCGTACATGTCGCGCTGCTGCTCGATGAAGCGTACGACGGTCTCCCCGCCCCAGGTGGGCCAGTGGTGCGAGGCGAAGGCGACGTCGGCCCGGCCGGCGAACAGGGAGACGGCCTCGGTCAGGTAACGCGCCCACGCGCGGGCGTCGCGTACGGCGGCGCCGCGCAGGGACAGCAGGTTGTGCTGGTTGCGAGTGGCGTTCTCGGCCAGGCAGAGGGCGCGGTGGTCGGGCAGGAACACGTTCATCTCGGCGGGGGCGGCGGCGTCCGGCGTGAGGTGGAAGATCATCCTGACGCCGTCGACCGTCTCCTCCTGGCCGGTGCGTGTGAGATCCAGCGTGGGCGGGATGAGCGACACGGTGCCCGTCGACGCGGTCATGCCGAGGCCGCAGCCGATCTGGCCCTCGGGCGAGCGGGGCAGCGCGCGGCCGTACAGGTAGACGGCCCGGCGGGTCATCGCGTGGCCGGCGTAGACCCGTTCGGACGCGGCGTGCTCCACGAACCCGGCAGGGGCCAGGATCGGCACGCCACCGTCGGTGACGCCGCGTGCGCCGCCGAAGTGGTCGACGTGCGTGCAGGTGTAGATGACGCCGGTGACCGGGCGGTCGCCGCGGTGGGCGCGGTACAACTTCAGCGCGGCGGCGGCGCACTCGGTGGAGATCAGCGGGTCGATCACGACGACACCCCGCTCGCCCTCGACCAGCGTCATGTTCGACAGGTCCAGGCCGCGAACCTGGTAGACGCCGGGGGTGACCTCGTACAGTCCCTGCCTGGCGCAGAGCCGGCTCTGTCTCCAGAGGCCGGGATGGGCCGTCTCCGGGCAGTCCTCCTGGAGGAAGTCGTAGGAGTCACCGTCCCAGACGACCCGGCCGTCCGCCGTTCTGACGACCGCCGGGCTGAGCTTCGCGATGAAGCCGCGGTCGGCGTCCGCGAAGTCGCCCTGGTCGTGAAGTGGAAGGTCTGCCATGCCGTGTGGAATGCCCGGGAATCAGTCGCGATAGCTCAACAGACTTTCCCTATTAGCATGAATATCGGGCAATAAGGACATATGTCGGCCGAGCCCTGCGGATCGCCGTTCGCGTATTCTCGCGGTCGTGAGAGCTTGCGTGTTCGACCTCGATGGCGTGCTGGTGGACTCAGAGCCCGTGTGGGAGGAGGTGCGCCGGGCGTTCGTGGCCGAGCACGGCGGCACCTGGCAGCCCGACACGCAGTCCAGACTCATGGGCATGAGCACCGCCGAGTGGTCCGCCTACCTGCACGATCTCGGCGTACGCCGGCCGCCCGCCGAGATCGCCCGCGCCGTCATCGACCAGATGGCCGCCCGCTACCGCGACGGGGTGCCGCTGATGCCGGGGGCGGTGAAGGCGGTGCGCCGCCTGGCGGAACGCCACACGCTGGGGCTGGCCAGCTCGTCGCCGCGCGCGCTGATCGACGTGGTGCTGGACGCGGCCGACCTGAAGCAGTGCTTCGCCGCCACCGTCTCCACCGAGGAGGTGGCGCGGGGCAAGCCGGCGCCCGACGGCTACCTGGAGGCGGCCCGGCGGCTGGACGTCGACCCCCGCGGCTGCGTGGCGGTCGAGGACTCCAGCAACGGGCTGCGCTCCGCCGACGCCGCCGGCATGCACGTGATCGCCGTGCCCCACCCGCGTTACCCGCCGGCGCCCGACGCGCTCGCCCTGGCCTGGCGTGTCCTGCCCAACCTCGACGCGCTCACCCCGGAGCTGCTCTCGTGAACGCCGGGCCGGGGTCGCTAAGCTCTGGGAACCGTGCGTGATATCACGGTCTTCAGCGGCAGTGCCCACCCCGAGCTCGCGGAGGAGATCTGCGCCCACCTGGGCACTCCCCTCCACCCCGTCCAGGTCCACCGCTTCGCCAACGACGTACTCGAAGTGCAGCTTCAGGCCAACTGCCGCGAGCGTGACGTCTTCCTCATCCAGCCGCTCGTCCCGCCGACCCAGGAGAACCTCGTCGAGCTGCTGCTGATGCTCGACGCCGCCCGCGGCGCCTCCGCCGCGAGGACCACGGTCGTCCTGCCCCACTACGCCTACGCGCGCAGCGACAAGAAGGACGCTCCCCGCATCTCCATCGGCGGCCGGCTGGTCGCCGACCTCATGGTGGCCGCCGGCGCCAGCAGGGTCCTGGCGATGACGCTGCACTCACCACAGGTGCACGGCTTCTTCAGCGTCCCCGTGGACCACCTGCACGCCCTGCGCGAGCTGGCCGGCCACTTCCGCCAGTACGACCTGTCCAACACCGTCGTCGTCTCCCCCGACCTCGGCAACGCCAAGGAGGCCGCCGCCTTCGCCCGCCTGCTCGGCACCGGCGTCGCCATGGGCGCCAAACAGCGTTACAGCGACGACCGCGTGGTCATCAGCTCCGTGATCGGCGAGGTGGCCGGCAAGGACGTGATCATCCTGGACGACGAGATCGCCAAGGGCTCCACGGTCATCGAACTGCTCGACCGGCTGCGCGAACAGGGCGTCAGGTCCGTACGCGTGGCCTGCACCCACGGGCTGTTCTCGGCCGGAGCGCTCGAACGGCTGGGCGCGCTGCCCGAGGTCGAGGAGATCGTCTGCACCAACACCGTGCCGCCGCCCAAGCCCTGCGACAAGCTCACCGTCCTGTCGATCGCACCCGCCCTGGCCGAGGCCATGCGCCGCATCCACGACGGCGAGTCGGTGAGCGCGCTCTTCGACACGAGCCCGTGAGGTTCACCTGAGCACCGGAAAGTCACCGGTCAGAACATCCTGATCGTCTGAGCGGTGACCTTCCTGCCCTGCTGGGAGGCCAGGAAGGTGATGACCTCGGCGACGTCTTCCGGCTGCGCCACCTCGCGCAGCACGCCGCTCTCCGCGACCAGCTGCTCCACCTCCGCGTTGACCCAGCCGGTGTCGGTCACGGGCGGATAGACCATGTTGGCCGTGATGCCGTACGCGCCTAGCTCGTGCGCGGCCGACATGGTGTAGTTCTCCTGGGCCGCCTTCGCCGCGCCGTAGGAGACCTCCGTGGGGAAGCCGTCGGGGCCGCCGGAGGTGAGGCCGACGATCCGGCCCCAGGTCGCGCCGCGTTCGACGTGCCGCCCCGCGAACTCCGCGATCAGCAGCGCGGGAGCCCGCACGTCGACCGCGAACTGCCGTTCGTGCGTCTCCGCGTCGACCGGCCGCAGCGGGCGGCCGACGGCGTCATGGCCGGCGGGGGTGAAGGTGTCGCTCAGCCAGCCGCTGGCGTTGTTGACCAGGATCTCCACCGGGCCGAAGGTCTTCTCCACCTGGTCGAACAGGGCCTTGGGCGTCTGCGGGCCGGCCAGGTCGGCCTCGGCGGCCTCCGCGGTGCCGCCCGCCTCCCGGATGCGCCGCAGCACCTCGCCGGCGTCGGAGCCGCGGGCCTGGTCGTACGCGGGTGGGGTGGCCGGATCGTTCAACGGGTCGAGCCGTTTGTAGGTGAGGAAGACCGCGACGCCCTCGGCTGCCAGCGCGACCGCGGTGGCGGCGCCGATGCCGTGATTGGCGCCGGTGATCAGGGCGACCTTCCCTGCGAGGCGTGGATCGATCATGTTGCCATCATGCCCGCGGCGACCGGCCGCCCGCCAAGGCATTTCCGGCGAACCGGCCGTTCACCCCGCCGAGGGCATGAAGGACGGAAGGACCCACGGGCCACGTCCTAGCCGAAGCCCCCGTTGCTCATGAGCAGCTGGCCGTTGATCCACTGGCCCTGCTCCGAGCAGAGGAAGTCGACGAGGTGCGCGGTGTCCTTCGGTGTGCCGAGCCGGTTGAGCGGCGTCTGGCGTACGCACTGGTCGCGGACCTCGTCCGGCATCCACCCGGTGTCCACCGGTCCGGGGTTGAGCGCGTTGGCGCTGACACCGAGGTGGGCCAGCTCGTGCGCGGCGGCCAGCGTGATGCGGTCGAGTGCGCCCTTGCTGGCGCCGTACGGCAGGTTGCCGACGGTGTGGTCGCTGGTGAGGGCGACGATCCGGCCGGTTCCGTGGGCGCCCCGGAAGCGCAAGCCGTACTCGCGGATCAGCAGCCAGGTGGCCCGCGCGTTCACCGCGAAGTGCCGGTCGAAGCCGTCCACGGTCGTGTCGAGCAGGCCCGATGCGACCGACTCGCAGTGACACATCACGAGCGCGGTGACGTTGCCCAGCGCCCGTTCCGCCTCGTCGAAGATCCGGGACGGGGTGTCCACGTCGGAGAGGTCCGCCTCGATCGCCACCGAGGCCGCGCCGGCGTCCGCGAGGGCCGCGGTGATCGCGTCGGTCGCGCCCGGCTCGACGCCCCAAGTCATGCGCTCGTCGTAGGGGGACCAGTGGGAGAAGGCGATGTCCCAGCCCGAGGCCGCCAGCCGCCGGGCGATCCCCGCCCCGATGCCGGCGGTGCGGCCCACGCCTGTGATCAGCGCGACCTTTCCTGTGCGCCGTGAATCGATCATAGTGGCCATCATGCACGCAGCGACCGAACGCCTGCTGACGGATTTTCTCGACCGGATCGAACCGGCGGTCCCCCTGGTCGCGCTCTGGGCCCACGGCTCGCTCGGGGCCGGCGACTACCGGCCGGGCCGCAGCGACCTCGATCTGGTCGCCGTGCTCGACTCACCCGTGACGATGCAGCAGTGGCGCGACATCAAGGCCGTGCACCGCTCGCTCGAACCGCCCCTCGCCGCCCTGCTGCACTGCTCGTACCTGCCCCGTCAGGAGCTGGACGATCTCTCCACCGAACACGTGACGTGGGCGCACGAGCGCATCTTCCGCCGTCCCGTCACCGCCGTCACGCGGCGCGAGCTGCACACGGCCCCCCGGCGGTTGTACGGCCCGCCGCCCGGCGAGGTGCTGCCCCCGGTGTCGGACGCGGAGCTGGAGGCGTTCGTCCGGTCGGACCTGCGTGACTTCTGGCTGGTCAAGACGCGGGCGCGGCGGCGCTGGCTGCAGGAGGTCTGGGTGGACCTCGGCGTGCTGACGGTCGCCAGGGCCACGGTGACCCTGCGGGAGGGCCGCCTGATCAGCAAGCGGGAGGCTCTGGACGTGGCGGCCGGGATGGGAGCGCCGGACACCGTGGTGGCCGACATCCGCGCCCGCAGATACGGCACCCCGCCTCCGGTGTTGAGCCGGTTCAGGAGGGCCCGGCTGGCGCGGGCGTTCGTCAGGTCGGCGATCAGGAAGGCCCTGGCCTGAGGACCGCACATGGCCGAAATATGGTGAACGGATAGGGTTGGCGCGTACCACCTGAAGGGGAAGAAAGGGCGGCACATGGGGGAAAGCAGGCAGTCCTATCTGGTGGCCGCGACGTCGGCGGTGTCGCTCCTGCGTCACCCCGCCGTGAGCACGTCGTGGGACAAGCCGAGCGCGCTGACCGAGTTCAGTGTCGCGGGACTGGCCGGGCACCTGGCTCACCAGCTCGTCAGGGTCGGCGACGTACTCCCGCCGGACGGCGAGGTCCAGGAGCCCATCGACCTCATCGAGCACTACTCACGCTCGCCGTGGGTGCAGGCCGGCCTCGACCACGAGAGCAACCTGAGCATCAGGCGCGGCGGCGAGGCGGCCGCCGCCGACGGGGCCGAAGCCCTGGCGGACAAGGCGCAGGCGCTGCTCGACCACCAGAGCGCCGCGCTGCCCGCCGAACCGGCCGACCGCGTGGTGCTGCTGCCCTGGGCCGGATGGTCCCTGCGGCTGGACGACTTCCTGCTCACCCGGCTGGTGGAGCTGGTCGTCCACTCCGACGACCTGGCTGCCAGCGTCGGCCTGGACACGCCTGAGCTGCCGCCGGCCGTCAACGAACCCGTCGTGGAGCTGCTGGCCCGCCTGGCCGTGCACCGCCACGGAGCCACCGCGGTCATCCGCACCCTGAGCCGCGCCGAACGCGCACCGGCGGCGATAAGCGCCTTCTGAGCCGGGCGCGCCCCTCGCGGCTGGATCCGTACAAGCCGGTCATCGTGTTCACAACGAGTGCCGCACCCACACGTTCGGCTCCACGTACACGGCGTAGTTCTGCGCGAGGTCGCACATGACCGGGGACAGCGTGAGCGGCACCTCTACGGGACCGTTCACATCGAACGGCTGGCCTGTCCACGCTCGCCACTGCGCCAGGGATCCCGAGATGGTCTGGGACGCCGGCGCGACTTTCACGATGGTGCCGCCGGCGCGTACGTGCACGCGCAGCCACGGGTCGGCGGGCAGGCCGTCCTCACGGGTGCGGAACGCGTACTCGGACATCGACGTGTGGGGCTCCAGGTGCTTGCCATTGGGGCGTACGGGCGCCAGCAGCTCCGTGAAACCCTTGGACTTCGCGTTGTCGCGCAGCGCGTTGAGGAGCAATGCGGACAGCCCTTTGCCCTGATGCTCCGGATGGATGCTGATCTCCAGGGCGCTCACCGCGTCGGGAGTGATCTCCTTGCGCAGGTCCGAGTGCGCCCACTTGACATCACTTGACATCCTCCCCTCGTAAACGAGGGGATTCCCACGGTCGCCCGTGAGGATTCCTGCTTCATCGCCGGTTGCCCCGTCCGAGAGGACTCTCGTTGAGGTCTGACACCAGCTCCACAGGCGTTTCAG
>NZ_JAAAHR010000258.1:0-8713 GCF_009908215.1 Nonomuraea sp. K271
GCCCAGGGTCCTGCCGAAGACCCCGGCGACGGGTCCGGGGGCGATGTGGCGGACGATCTCGAAGGCGGTTCGGGCGGGGAGCGTGGGGCCGCGCGTGAGCGGTTGCTGCTGGAGCGGGCGCGGTTGTGGCACGGCGGCGCTCCGGTGTGGCGGCTGCGGGTCGTGCACGTCGGCTTCGCGATCGCCTCGATCGGGCTGGCCGTGGCCGCCCCGTTCGCGGGCACCCCGCTGGGGCTCTCGCTCACCTGGGCGAACGCGGGTGTCGAGCTCGCCGCCGCCGTGCTGGTGGTGCTGCCGTGGACCGGCCGGCGGCTGGACCCGCGCTCCGGCGCGCGCGAGCCCGCCTGGCTCAGGGTCGCGTGCCACACGCTGCGGGTGGCCGCGCCGCTGGTCTTCGTGGTCACGTTCTGGGCGGCGATGGGCGGGCTGCCGCAGAGCGCGGAGGGGCTCATGCTGCCCGGAGTGGGCGCGGGGCAGGTCCAGTTCGCGCTCATGCTGGGGCTCGGGGCGTTCATCCTGGCCGCAACCTGGGTGCTGGCCCGCATGGACGGCCCGTGCCGCGACCCGCTCGACCGGCCGGCGATGGGCGGGCTCGCCGCGTGGTTCATGCTGATGGTGGCCGCGGGCTCCGCGAACGTGCTGGCGCTCGGCGTGCCGTTCTGGACCGCCACGTTCTTCGGCGTCCCCGGCACCCCGGACGAGCCGGGGCCGCTCGGGAGGAAACTCTTCATCGACGATCCGGTCTGGTGGACGGCCGCCCTGGTGCCGCTGCTGGCGGTGGCGTTCGGCGGGGTGGCGGTGGCCCTCTGGCTGATCCGCCGCGCCGAAACGCGCAGGCTGGCGCCCGAGCTGACGGAACACTACGGGGAGCCCGGCGGACCCGCGGTCGCGCGCAAGTGGGCGCTGGCCGCGCTCACCGACCGGGCCGGGCTGGTGCTGGGCGTCCTCACCGGCATCGGGGTGGCCGGGTTCGCCGTGGTGACCGTGATCAGCCAGCTACGTCTGTACACACCGACGGCGGGGTTCGCGGGTCTGCTCGCCTCGATCGGGAGCTGGGCCACGGCGGCGACCGTCGTCGGCCTGGCGCTGCTGGGCCGCCGCACGTACGGCAGCTCACGGCTGCGCAGAACGGTCGGGATCGTCTGGGACGTGTCCACCTTCTGGCCCAGGGCCATCCACCCGCTGGCCCCTCCCTGCTACACCGAGCGGGTCATGCCCGAGCTGATGGCCCGGGTCGGCCGGCTGGCCGCGACCGACCGTGACACCGTGGTGCTGTCCGGGCACAGCCAGGGCAGCGTCATCGCGGCCGCGCTGGTCCTGCAGCTCGATCCCGTCATGCGCGGGCGCGTCAGGCTGCTCACCCACGGCTCGCCGCTGCGCCGCCTGTACGCCCCCTTCTTCCCCGCCTACTTCGGCGGCGACGGCCTGCCTGCCGTGCGTGAGGCGGTCGCCTGGCGCAACCTGTACCGGCTGAGCGACCCCATCGGCGGCCCCGCGTTCCGCCGCGTCGACCCCCTGGCCGCCGAACCCGGCCGCGGCAACACGGTCGACCGGTTCTGCTGGGACCCGCTCCGGCCCGCGCCCGGCGACCCGCTGCCGGAGGCGCGCTGGCACTCGGGTTACTGGCTCGACCCGCCCTACCACGACGAGCTGGCCAGACTGATCACCCCGAGCCTGCCGCCCGACCGCACGGTCCGGTAGGGGCCGGGGAGGTGACGCGGCTCACCAGGTCAGGACGAGTTCCTCGGGGGCGCGGTGGATCAGGGTGGCGGCCATGGTGACGTCGTCGCCGGCGAGGCGGATCCCGGGCAGCTCGCGTACGAGCAGTTCCAGCGTGACCCGCAGTTGCTCGCGGGCCAGCAGCGCGCCGGGGCAGCCGTGCACGCCGTGCCCGAACGACAGGTGACGCGCCGGCTCCCGCGCGATGTCGAAGACGTCCGGCTCGGTGAACACGGTCTCGTCGCGCCCCGCCGAGGCGAACGACACGAACACCGTGTCGCCTTCGCCCAGCTCCGTGCCGCTCAGCGTGAGCGGCCTGGTGACCCGGCGGCGGAAGCCCTGCACCGGCGCCTCGAACCTGGCCGCCTCCTCGATCGCCGCCGGGATCAGCTCGGGCCGCGCGCACAGCAGCTCCCACTGGCGGCGGTCGCGCAGCAGGTGGTGCACGGCGGTGCCGAGCAGCGCGGTGGTGGTCAGGTGGCCGGCCAGCATGAGGTTCTGGGTGTTGGAGACGATCTCGTCGCGCTGCCGGCCGGTCGGTTCGCCGGGGCCGGGGGCCAGGCCGCGGACCAGCTCTCCGGTGAGGTTCTCCTGGTCGCGCGCACGGGCGGCGTGCGCGACGAGCCGGTGCCGCAGCGCGGCGACCTCGCGGGCGGCGGCGATCTGCTCGTCCTCCGGCATGGCGGTGAAGATCAGGTTCTCGGCGCGGTCGCCCGCCCGGACGGCGGCGGGCACGTCGGCGGGGTCGAGTCCGAGCAGGTGGCCGATGACCGTGGCGGGCAGCGGCCGGGCGTAGCCGCCCATCCACTCCACCCGGCCCTCCGCCGCGAACGACCTGACCAGCTCGGCCGCGGTGGCCTGGATGAACGGTCGTGCGGCGGCGACCTTGGCGGCCGACAGGCCACGGGTGAGCGGCCTGCGGTAACGCTGGTGCGCCTCGCCGTCCGAGCTGACCACCACGGGGGCGTTGCCGGGCGCGGCGGCCAGCTCGGCGAACGCGAGCCGGCTCGGCGTCACGTCGCCGCGGAAGGCGCCCTGGGAGGAGAAGTCGGCCGGCCGGCTCAGCACCTCGCGCACGTCCGCGTGCCTGGTCACGAGCCAGGCGTCCAGCTCGCCGGAGTACGTCAGCCCCGAGGTGGCGCGGGCGCGGGCGTAGACGGGATACGGGTCACGGTAGAAGGCCTCTCGATCCACACGTTCCATCGTGGTGGGCGGCGCGCGAGGCCCACAAGATCTGAAATTTTCTTTTGGTTCATGCGTAAGCCTTGAAAGTTATAACCATGAACGATTGAGTTCGGTCGTGCAGACCCTCAGATTGCTGGCCGCCGCCGCGCTCGTGTTAGCCCCCGTGGCCCTGAGCGTGCCCGCGCAGGCCGATCCCGCACCCCCCGCAGAGGACGCTCCCCAGGCGTCGTCCTACCCGCCGCCGTCCACGCTGATCACCAAGGCCGCCGAAGGACGGCAGCGGCTGGAGACGACCAAGAGGACCCGGCCGGTCGCGCCGGGCATCTCGCTCACCTCGTTCGACACCTACGACCCGCTCGGCTGGCTGCGCGCCGACGCGATCGCCGCAGACCTCGGCGGAGCCAAGGCGGACTACGTGTTCTCCGGCGAGGTGTCCAAGACCGAGCCGCTGTCCGGTCCCGCCAGGCGTTCCCACGCCGTCGCGGCCGTCAACGGCGACTTCTTCGACATCAACAACTCCGGCGCCGCCCAGGGCATCGGCGTCCAGGACGGCACGCTCGTCCAGTCGCCCGTCGCCGGGCACGAGAACGCGGTCGCGATCACCGGCGAGGGCGTCGGACGCGTGCTCAAGATGTACTTCGAGGGCACCGCCACGCCCGACGGCGGCTCGCCGATCACGCTCACCCAGTTCAACCAGATCGTGCAGGACGGCGGCGTGGGCCTCTTCACGCCGCTGTGGGGCTCCTACAACCGCGCCCGCGCCGTCGAGGGCGCCACGTCCGTCGCCGAGGTCGTCATGAAGGACGGCGTCGTCACCGAGGTACGCACCTCCGCGGGCACCGGCCCGATCCCGGCGGGCACCTCGGTCCTGCTCGGCCGCGACGCCGGAGCAGAGGCGCTGTCCGCGCTGGAGCAGGGCGACCGGGTCGACGTGAAGTACCAGCCCAAGGCCTCGGACGGCAGTACGGTCAAGGCGGCCGTCGGCGGCAACTGGGTGCTGGTCAAGGACGGCGCCGCGCAGAACTCCACCGACACCAGCGCCCACCCGCGCACCGCCGTCGGGTTCTCGGCCGACGGCAGAAAGATGTACCTGCTGACCGTGGACGGCCGCCAGGCCGACAGCCGCGGCGTCACGCTCAACGAGCTCGCGGCCATGATGGTCGAGCTGGGCGCGGCCAACGCGCTCAACCTCGACGGCGGCGGCTCCTCCACCATGCTCGCCCGCGAGCCCGGCTCGGCCGACGTGCAGGTGGAGAACAGCCCGTCCGACGGCGGCGAGCGGCACGTCCCCAACGGCCTCGCGCTCTACGCGCCCGAGGGCAGCGGCAAGCTGAAGGGCTTCTGGCTGGAGACCGCGAGCGACCCCGCCAGGGCGCCCGGCGTCGCGCCCGTCGCCGGTGGCCGCCCCGACCGGGTCTTCCCCGGCCTCACCAGGCGCCTGACCGCCGCCGGGTACGACGAGACGTACGGCCCCGCCAAGGGTGAGCCCTCCTGGCGGGCGAAGCCCGCCGTGCACGGCATCGTCCGCGACGGCAGGTTCCACGCCCTCGTGCCCGGCCAGACCACCGTCACCGCCTCCCGCGGCCGCGCCGAGGGCAGCATCGAGCTGACCGTCCTGCAGCCCCTCCAGCGGCTCGGCACCACCGCTGACCGGCTCAGCATCGCCGGAGCGGACGGCGTGGCCACGTTCGGCGTGGTCGGTTACGACCGCAACGGCAACTCCGCGCCCATCGAGCCCGCCGACCTCAAGCTCGACTACGACAAGAGCCTGTTCGAGGTGAGCGCCGCCGAGCACGGGGCCTTCACCGTCAAAGCGAAGAAGGGCTCGGGAGCGGGGCTGATCACCGCCAAGGTCGGCAAGCTCACCACCGCCGTGCCCGTCACCGTGGGCTTCGACGAGAAACCGGTCGCCGACTTCGAGGACGCGGGCTCGTGGACGTTCGCCGCCGCCCGCGCCACCGGCTCGCTGGAGGCCGCGCCCGGGCACGACGGCGGCGGGCTCAAACTGTCGTACGACTTCTCGACCTCGACCGCCACCCGGGCCGCGTACGCCAGCCCACCGCAGCCGATCGAGGTGGAGGGGCAGGCGCAGGCGTTCGGGCTCTGGATCCACTCCAGCGGCAAGGGGGAGTGGCCGAGCCTCGAGTTCTACGACGCGCAGGGGCAGTCGCAGGTCCTGCGCGGGCCGTACATGACGTGGACCGGCTGGAAGTACGTCGAGTTCGCCGTGCCGCCCGGCGTCGACCACCCGCTGCGGCTGCGGCGCTTCTACGTGGCCGAGACCAAGGCCGACGTGCAGTACACCAACGAGATCATGATCGACGGCCTGGTCGCCAAGGTGCCGCCGCCGGTCGACGCGCCGCCCGCGCCCAAGGTCGCCGACCCGGTCGTCAGGACCGAGGTGGCGAAGATGCCGTGGCGGTTCGCGGTCATGTCGGACGCGCAGTTCGTGGCCAGGGAGCCGGACAGCGACCTCGTCAGGAACGCCCGCCGCACGCTGCGCGAGATCAAGGCGGCCAAGCCGGACTTCCTGGTCATCAACGGTGACCTGGTGGACGAGGCGTCGCCGGAGGACTTCGCGCTGGCCAAACGCATTCTCGACGAGGAACTGGGCGGGAAGCTGAAATATCACTACATCCCCGGCAACCATGAGGTCATGGGCGGCGCGATCGACAACTTCAAGGCCGCGTTCGGCGACACGTACACGACCTTCGACCACAAGGGCACCCGCTTCATCACCCTGGACACCTCCCGCCTGAACCTGCGAGGCGGCGGCTTCGAGCAGGTGGCCATGCTGAGGTCCGAGCTGGACAAGGCGGCGAAGGACTCCTCGATCGGATCGGTCACCGTGCTGTTCCACGTCCCGCCGCGCGACCCCACGCCGGGCAAGGGCAGCCAGCTCGGCGACAGGAAGGAGGCGGCGCTCGTGGAGGGCTGGCTGGCCGACTTCCAGCGCACCACCGGCAAGGGCGCCGCCTACATCGGGGCGCACGTGGGGACGTTCCACGCCGCTCACGTGGACGCGGTGCCGTACTTCATCAACGGCAACTCCGGCAAGAACCCCGCCACCGCGCCCGAGGACGGCGGGTTCACCGGCTGGTCGCTCTGGGGCGTCGACCCCGTCACGCCGGCCGAGGCCGAGCATGTCAGGCGCAACTGGTTCGCCGACGCGCCCGGCTGGATCGGCACCCAGGTGCGCCCCCACGTGGACGAGCTCACGCTGACCGTCCCCGCCACCGTCGCCGTCGGCGCGGACGCCGAGGTGAGCGCCGCCGTCGAGCAGGACGACACGACGGTGCCCGCCGCCTACCCCGTCTCGGTGGCGTGGTCGGGTTCGCCCAACCTGCACGTCGGCAGCCGCAGGACGGCCAAACCCTGGCACGTCGCCGTGCTCGACCCCGGCAAGGGCACGCTCACGGCGCTGCGCCAGGGGAAGGTGACGGTCGCCGTCACCGTCAACGGCGTCACCGAGCAGGCGTCGGTGAGCGCCACAGCCAGGGGCGGCGCCAAGGCGGCCGCCTGACCTCCGCCTGAAGCTCGGGCCGCGCCGCGCGATCGAGGCGCGGCGCGGCCCGAGCGGCATCCCCGTCCTGGACGCGAGATGCGGGCGTTGTATAGCCTTTCAGGAGGTTTTCCTGGTGCTCGAGGAGCCAATGGACAGACTCTCTGACGACGACCTGGCGCTGCTGCTCCTGATCCGCTCCTTCGAGCTGAAACTCCTCGACCTGTTCGAGCGGGGCGAACTCAACGGCACCACCCACACCTGCCTCGGCCAGGAGTACGTCCCCGTCTCCCTGCGCCCGCTGCTGCGCGAGCCCGACTGGGTGTTCAGCAACCACCGGGGACACGGCCACTACCTGGCCAGGTTCGGCGACCCCGAAGGGCTGCTCGCCGAGATCATGGGCAGGAAGGGCGCCGTCTGCGAGGGCGTCGGCGGCAGCCAGCACCTGCGTCGGGGCCGCTACCTGTCGACCGGGGTGCAGGGCCAGAGCCTCCCGGTCGCCGCCGGCGTGGCACTGCGGCTCAAGCGTAACGAGCCGGGCGCGCTGGCGTGCGTCCACATCGGGGACGGCACGTGGGGCGAGGGTTCCGTGTACGAGGCCCTGAACCTGGCGCAACTGTGGCGCCTGCCGCTGCTCGTCGTGGTCGAGCACAACGGCATCGCGCAGTCCACGCCCACGGCCCTCCAGATGGCGGGCACCATCGAGGACCGGGCGCGGGCGTTCGGCATCGCTCATCACCACGTGGACGTCTTCGACCTGTCCCGCATCCGGGCCGGGCTGGCGCCCCTGATCGACTCCCTCCGCGCCGACCCGCGGCCCCTGATCGTCGAGTTCGCCACCCACCGCCTCGGTCCCCACAGCAAGGGCGACGACACCCGCCCGCCAGGCTTCCCCCGCACCGACTGGTACGCCGCCTACCAGGCCGCGCACCCAGCCCAGTCGGCGAGGATCGAGGCGGAGGCGCGGGCCCGCGTCGACGAGATCGCCGCCGACGTGTCCGCCCGCCCGCCGGCGACCTGGACGACGGCGTGAGCCCGGCCGAGCCTCCCGGCCGTCCCGGCTCCGGCGTTCCGCCGGGCGCGGCCCGCGGCGGCGACCGGGTGGGCGAGGACCTCAACCGCGCACTCCACGGCCTCCTGGACGACGACCCCTCCGTGTACGTCCTCGGCGAGGACCTGCTCGACCCCTACGGGGGCGCCTTCAGGATCACCAAGGGCCTGTCGACCCGTTTCCCCGACCGCGTCCTGACCACCCCGCTCAGCGAGGGGACCATCGTCGGGGCGGCCTCCGGGCTGGCACTCGCGGGCGGCAAGGCGATCGCCGAGATCATGTTCGCCGACTTCGCCGCGCTCGCCTTCGACCAGATCCTCAACTTCGCCAGCAAGTCCGTCACCATGTACGGTGCCCGCGTCCCCGTGCCGCTGGTCATCCGCTGCCCCTCGGGAGGCCACCGAGGTTACGGCCCCACGCACAGCCAGAGCCCGCAGAAACACTTCATCGGCATCCCCGGCCTGTCACTGTTCGAGATGTCGCCGTTCCACGACAACCGGGCCGTGCTCGACCGCATGCTGGCCCTGCGCGAGCCGTGCCTGTTCTTCGAGGACAAGGTGCTCTACACACGGCGCATGTACCCGCCTGGGGTTGCGGAGGAGCTGTTCCGATGGGATCTGGCGGGCGACGTCGCGGTGGTGCGCCTGGACCCGGGCCCCGCGCCGGCCGGCGACCCCTCAGGCTGCCTGGACGTCCCATCCGGCGACCTCGACTACGTCGTGATCGTCCCCGGAGGGCTGGCGCACCGGGCGCTGGCGGCCATGCGAGCCCTGCTGCTCGGCCACGACCTGGCCGGCGTGCTCCTGGTCCCCTCCCGGCTCTACCCCTTCGACCCGGCGCCCCTCCTCGACCTGCTCGGGCGGGCGCCGCTGATCTGCGTCGCGGAGGACGGCAGCGCGGGCGGCACCTGGGGCGGCCACGTCGCCGCCGACCTGCACACACGGCTCTGGGGGCGGCTCCGGCGGCCGGTCAAGCTGGTCAGCTCGGCCGACAGCGTCATCCCCACGGCCGCCCACCTGGAACGGGACGTGCTGGTGCAGGACGATACGATCCTACGCGCCGTACGGGAAGGGCTCGATGGCTGAGATCCGGGTGCCCAAGCTCAACACGAACGACTCCGCGTACGTGCTGGCCGCCTGGCTCGTGCGGGACGGGGAGCCGGTGCGGGCGGGCCAGGCGGTGGCGGAGGTGGAGACGTCGAAGACGGTGGAGGAGCTGGTCAGCGAGCACGACGGCGTCCTGACTCACCTGGCGCC
>NZ_JAAAHR010000259.1:0-8639 GCF_009908215.1 Nonomuraea sp. K271
AATCAGGCCGCACTTCGGCGACCATCCGCACCGCTCGACGGCGCAGCTCGGCGGGGTAGGGAGACTTACCTGGCATGGACTCGATCCTCTCAAGAGATCAAGTCTCCACCGAAGCCGGGGCGATTCAATCCCGCCCGATCGCCATGATCTGACGGGATCCCGTCAACTTCAGTCCAGCCGTCTCAAGAACGGCCCCTGGTGAGGTGTTCACGAGTACGGCCAGCCTGGGGCGGAAGAGGTCCTCGGAAGATCGCTTCCCAGCATGGCGTTGATCGTTTCCCGGGCTGAACTTCCGGTTCGAGTCGATCGTCGAATCCATATGGCTCTCAGGTACCCGACACGCTCCCCTGCCCTGCTGTGCGCTCTAGCCACCCCTTTCCTGTACGCCGCGGTGAACCTGATCGCGATCCAGATCGCCGCCCACCCGACGGGACGCAATCCCTGGTATGACGTTCCCTGGAACTATGTGCTGCTGAATGAACTGGACAGCGAGATAGCATCGGCGCGATCGGTGGCGCTGGGCTACACCCTCGTCCTCACCGTCGAAGCGGCCCTGATCGCCCTGCGTGTCCGGCAGAGGCGCCGTTTCGCCGACAACGAAGTTCCGCCGACGGGCGGGCTCTTCAGTCTGATGTATCTGCTCACTCTTGCTGTGGCCACCGTCCTCAATCCCGTGGGTCCGATATGGCGGGGCAACGACAATCACGATCTTGCAGTGCTCTGCCCCGCTTGGTACATGCCTGCGCTGATCGGCATTGCCCTCGTGGCCCTCATCGGGCTGACCGTCTGGCTCACCGCCGCGATCAGGGATGTCCCGGCGTCCTGACGGGAGTATCCAGAGCCGCTGTCGTTGAACCCTGGGGCCCGTCTGTGGATGACAGTCACAGAGGATGACGAGGGCGAGGAATTTCCCAGCTACTCCCATCGCCCTCCCCACGCGAGCTGTGGAAGCGCTCCAGCAGCAAAAGCGCCAGCAAGCCAAAGAACGCAAGGCGGCCGGCCAACGCTGGAAGGAACACGGGCTCGTCTTCACCAGTCGCATCGGCACTCCGCTTGACGCCCACAACGTACGGCGTGAGTTCCGCAACGCGATCAGAGGCATCAAGGGCATCTATGCCGACGCCTGGACACCCCGTGAGCTACGCCACAGCTTCGTCTCACTGCTGTCTGACGACGGCGGTCTATCCATAGACGAGATCGCAAAACTGTGCGGACACGCCAGCACCACCGTGACTGAGACCGTCTACCGTCATCAGATCCGGCCCGTGATCCAAACCGGCGCGCTGGCCATGGACCGCATCTTCGACGACCTCACGGACGATTAGCGGCTCGTCAGCATGTCACTCAGTTTGTCACTCAGGAGATCAAAAAGGCCACTTCCGATCACTGGAAGTGGCCTTTGACCTGGGTGGAGATGAGGGGATTCGAACCCCTGACCCCTTCGATGCGAACGAAGTGCGCTACCGGACTGCGCTACATCCCCAAGGACTCGACCAGATTAGCAAACTCCGGAGGGTCCTCGCGCCACCGTTTCAGTCGCCCACCGCTCGCCTGGGTGGTTCGGCGTACTGATCGAACAGGACGTCTGAGTGGTGCGAGGCGAGATCGATGATTTCGGCCTCCGCCTCCTCGAGGGCGTGCCGCTGCTCGCGCGCCCGCCGCAGCCGCTCAGCGCGCGCATGTCGGGCACGTTCGCGCCGTTCTCTGTCCACCTGTACGGCGATGCGGAGAAAGGCCATGTACGTCATCATGATGACGACGGAGGGCGCGACCCCCCACCATGGGATCATCTTGACCGCCGCCGTGATGATCGAGGCGAGCACCAGCAGGGCGGTGAAGAACAGCAGGCGGCGCCGGCGGGCCACGATGATGGCGCGGCGGCGGAGCCGGAACTGGCGGACGTCGACCTTCTCGACCTCCATCGGCACCGTTCCGTCGTCCTCGTCGGCGTCGGAGGGGCCGAGGTTGTCGAGGTCGGGAAGCTGGTGTTCGCCGGTGTAGTGCTCTTCGAGTTCGGCGAGTTCGGCGAGGTTGGTCTTGTCCCTGCGCAGCCACATCGGGATGAGGACGCACAACCACATCACGACGATGGCGAGGTAGAGGAGAATGCTCACGGGCACCTCCGGGCAGCACGAAGACGCGAGTGTGCTGGTTGCGTCTTCAATGTGCTCACGTCACGCACCGTAAGACCGCGTGTCACTAATTGACGAGCATTCGGTGCGGTGTGTCGCGAGATCGTCAAACCTCTTCGACGGGAGAACCGCCGTGAGTTGCCGACTCACGTGCCCGACGCCACTGCACGAGAAGCCCGCCAGGCACGTCCTCGACGGTCAACGCGTAACAGATGTGGTCACGCCAGGCTCCGTCAATGTGGAGTTGGCGCCGCCGAATGCCTTCTTCCCGGAATCCGAGCTTCTCAACCACCCTTCGGCTGGCTTGGTTCTCGGGGCGGATGTTGGCCTCCAGCCGGTGCAGGCCGGTGGTGAAAAAGCAGTGGTCGACGGCCATGGCGAGGGCGGTGGGGGTGATGCCCTTGCCGGCCAGCGCGCCGTCGATCCAGTAGCCGACCTGGGCGGAGCGGGCGGATCCCCAGACGATCGCGCCCACGGTCAACTGCCCCGCGAAGCGCCCGCCGTACGTGACCACCCAGGGCAGCGCGAGCCCTTGCCTGGCCTCGCGGCGCAGGGTGCCGACCATGGAGATGTAGGGCCCGAGACCGGTTCTGAACAGCGGAGTCTCGGGGTTGCTCGGCTCCCAGGGACGCAGCCAGTCGGCATTGCGCAGGCGGGTCTCGCGCCACACGCGCACGTCGCTCATCCGTAGAGGCCGCAGGCCGACCGGACCTTCGCCAAGAGTCGCCGGCCAGCCACGAAGTCGATCCACGGTTCCATCATCCCCCTATCGGGGGCGATGTCGCCACGGGTCATGTGGTCGAAGATCCGGCTCGGGTCAGCGCGGGTGATCGCCGCCCCGGATCTGATCGACCGCGTGCCGCAGAATAGGCGCGAGTACGGCGACGCCGTCGCGTACACCTCCAGAAGATCCCGGCAAATTCACGATCAATGTTGTACCCGCTTGTCCGGCCAATCCTCTGGAAAGTACAGACGTAGGCACTTTTTCGCGGTTGGCCTGGCGGATGGCCTCGGCTATTCCGGGAATCACGCGGGTGATCACTTTGGCCGTCATCTCGGGTGTCAGGTCGAGAGGCGTCAGGCCGGTGCCCCCGGTGGTCACGATGACGTCGAAGCCCTCCCCCACGCCGTCTCGCAGCGCGCGTTCGACCGCCTCTCCGTCGGGCACCAGCACGGGCCCTTCGACGCTGTCGCAGCCGGCCTCGCCGCGCAGCAGCTCGACCAGAAGGGGACCCGATTTATCGGCATAAACCCCGGACGACGCCCGGTTCGACACCGTGATCACGAGAGCCCGCATCACGCCGGCTCCCTGGTCCAGCCGCCGGTCTTACCGCCCAGCTTCTCCTCCACCCGTACGTCGGTGATCGTCGCGCCGGGATCGACCGCCTTCACCATGTCGATCAGCGCCAGCGCGGCCACCGAGACCGCCGTCAGCGCCTCCATCTCCACGCCGGTGCGGTCGGCCGTCTTGGCCCGGCACGTGACCGCCACGCCCCAGTCCTCGACCTCCAGGGTGACCTTCACGCCGTGCAGTGCGATCGGATGGCAGAGCGGGATCAGGTCGGGGGTGCGTTTCGCCCCCATGATGCCCGCGATCCTCGCCACGCCCAGCGCGTCGCCCTTCGGCACCTCGCCCGACCGCAGCAGCGCCACGGTCTCGGCCGTCAGCAGCACCCGGCCGCTCGCCGTGGCGGTGCGGGCCGAGACGTCCTTGGCGGAGACGTCGACCATGCGGGCGGCGCCGGTCTCGTCGATGTGGGTCAGCTCGCTCACAGCTTGATCACCTCCACCGTGGCGCCCGTGGGCACCTCGGTGACGTCCTCGGGAACCATGATCAGGGCGTTCGCCGTCGCCAGGGCGGCGAGCTGGTGGGAGCCCTGCCCGTGCACCGGCGCCACCGTGCCGTCGGACGCGAGCACGCCGCGCAGGAACGACCTGCGCCCCGACGGCGAACGCAGGGGCCCGGCGGCCTTGGCGGTGACGGATGAGGGCATGCCGCTGGGCAGGCCGCGCATCCTGTCGAGCGCCGGGCGTACGAACAGTACGAAGGACACGAAGGAGGACACCGGGTTGCCGGGCAGCGCGAAGATCGGCACCTGGTCGTCCCCCAGGACGCCGAACCCCTGCGGCATCCCCGGCTGCATGGCCACCTTCTCGAACCGGACCGTCCCCAGCGGCGACAGGGCCTCCTTGACCGGCTCGTACGCCCCCATCGAGACCCCTCCGCTCGTGATGATCGCATCGGCGCGCACCAGATGGGTGTCGAGCCGGTCAAGCAGCACGGCAGGATCGTCGGTGACCGAGCCGACGCGGTAACCCTCGGCGCCCGCCTCCCGCACGGCGGCCGCCAGGGTGTAGCTGTTGGACTCCCAGATCTGCCCGGTGACCAGCGGCGATCCGGGCTCGACCAGCTCGGCGCCCGTGGAGATGATCACGACCCGGGGCCGCGGCCGCGCCTTGACCCGGCGCCGCCCCACCCCGGCGATGATGCCGAGCTGCGCGGGTCGGATCACGGTGCCCGCCTCGAGCACCACGTCGCCGGCCTCGACGTCCTCCCCCGCTCGCCGGATCGCGTTGCCGGCCTCGGCGCGGCGGTCGATGCGTACGGAGACGGTGCCGCCGTCCGTCCACTCCACCGGCACCACGGTGTCGGCCCCCGCGGGGAGCGGTGCGCCGGTCATGATGCGTACGGCGTGACCGGGCCCGACGGCCCGCAGCTCGGTGGACCCGGCCGCCACGTCGTCGATCACCGGCAACGTGACCGGAATTTCCGACAAGTCGTCGGCGCGTACGGCGTACCCGTCCATGGCCGAGTTGTCGAACGGCGGCAGCGGCACCGGCGAGGACACGTCCTCGGCCAGCGTCGCCCCCAGCACCTGCTCCAGGTCGAGCTCCAGGGGCGCCAGCGGACGCACAGTGGCCAGGATGTCGGCCAGATGCGCGTCAACCGATTTCATCGAGGAACTCCCGCAGCCACGGCACGAAATCCGGCGCCAGATCCTCACGGTCGGCCGCGAACTTCACCACGGTCCGCAGATAGTCGAGCTTGTCGCCCGTGTCGTAGCGCCGCCCTCTGAACAGCACCCCGTGCACCGGCCCGCCCTCCGCCGAGCCGCGGGAGGCGAGCGTGCGCAGCGCGTCGGTGAGCTGGATCTCTCCGCCGCGCCCCGGCGGGGTGTCCTCCAGCACCGCGAACACCGCGGGATCGATCACGTAGCGGCCGATGATCGCCCAGTTGGACGGCGCCTCGTCGGCAGGCGGCTTCTCCACCAGATCGGTGACCCGTACGACGTCGTCCTCGGCGGTCGCCTCGATGGTCGCCACGCCGTACTGCGAGACCTGCTCCTTGGGCACCTCCATCAGCGCGATCACACTTCCGCCGAACGTGTCACGCACCTCGATCATGCGCTTGAGCAGCGGGTCGCGGTAGTCGATCAGGTCGTCGCCGAGCAGACAGGCGAACGGGTGGTCGCCGACGTGCTGCTTGGCGCAGAGCACCGCATGGCCGAGGCCCTTGGGCTCGCCCTGGCGCACGTAGTGAAGCGTCGCGAGCGAGGCGGGCTCACGAACCTGGGACAGCCGGTGCTCGTCGCCCTTGGCCTCAAGGGCACCCTCCAGCTCGAAAGCCCGGTCGAAGTGATCCTCGATCGACCGTTTATTCTTGCCGGTGACCATGAGCACGTCGAGGAGCCCCGCCGAGGCGGCCTCTTCAACGACATACTGGATCGCGGGCTTGTCGACGATGGGCAACATCTCTTTGGGTGTCGCCTTGGTCGCCGGGAGAAACCGGGTGCCCAGACCCGCGGCGGGCACGACGGCTTTCGTCACAGGGTCGAAGTCAGCCATGAGTAGACCCTAGTGGAGGCACCTGTGGACAAGCTCAACCTGCGCCGCGAGCTGAACGCGGCGCGTAGTGCACTCTCCCCCGAGCAACTACGGGCAAACGCCATCAAGGTCCGCGAAACGCTGCTCGAACAACCGTGGGTCCAGATGGCCGGTCTGGTGGCCTGCTACTGGTCGACGGGGTCGGAGCCGGATACGCACGGGCTCGTGTTCGCTCTGTGGAAACACGGCGCCACCGTGATCCTTCCGGTGCTCCGTGAGGACGACGACCTCGACTGGGCGGTCTACGACGGACCGGGCACGCTCGCCCCCGGGCGCTTCGGCATCATGGAGCCCGTCGACACCCGCCGCGGCGTCGACGCCATCCGCACCGCCGCCCTTGTGATCGTGCCCGCCCTCGCCGTCGACAGGAGGACGGGGGTTCGTCTCGGCCGCGGCGGCGGCTCGTACGATCGAGCCCTGGCCAGAGTCGGTCCCAACGTCCCCACAGTGGCCCTCCTCCACGACGGGGAGTTGATCGACGATGTCCCGTCCGAACCGCACGACCGCCGCATCCGCTATGCCATGACACCGTCAGGCCTTACTAGTCTTATGTGACCACAGGGATGAGAGGGGGCTGAATGACGCTTGATGTCTGGCTCCTTCTCGGGGCCGCGATCGTCATCGCCGCCATCGCGTCCGTACGCCTCGCGCATCGCACCGGTCTGCCCAGCCTGCTGGTGTTCCTGGGCTTCGGCCTCCTCCTGGGCGATTCCGGGTTCGGCATCCCCTTCGACAACCCCGCCGTGGCCCAGCAGATCGGCCTGACCGCGCTCGCGGTGATCCTGGCCGAGGGCGGACTCACCACCAACTGGTCCCATGTGCGGCGATCCGTCCCCATAGCCGTGGTGCTGGCGACCGTGGGGGTGGCGGTCAGCATCGTCGTGCTGGCGCTGGTCATCCAGGGCCTGCTCGGCATCGACCGGAACACGGCGCTGATCCTCGGCGCGGTGCTGGCCTCCACCGACGCGGCGGCCGTCTTCTCCGTGCTGCGCAGGCTGCCGCTGCCGCCCCGGCTGGCGGGCGTGCTGGAGGCGGAGTCAGGCTTCAACGACGCGCCCACCGTGATCGCCGTCGTGCTGCTCAGCGGGGCGGCGCACTCGCCCGCCAACCTGGGAACGTTCCTGCTCGACACCACGGTCGAGCTGCTCATCGGCGCGGCGGTCGGCCTCGCCGTCGGGCCCGCGGGCGCGTACGCGCTGCGTCGCGTCGCCCTGCCCGCCTCAGGCCTCTATCCCATCGCCGTGCTCGCGCTCACCTTCGTCTCGTACGGCGGCGCGGTGCTGCTGCACGGCTCGGGCTTCCTGGCCGTCTACCTCACCGGGCTGATCCTGGGCAACTCGCGGCTGCCTCACCGGGCGGCCACCAGAGGGTTCGCCGAGGGGGCGGCGTGGCTGGCGCAGATCGGTCTGTTCGTGATGCTGGGGCTGCTGGCCAACCCGGGGGAGATGCCCTCGGCGATCATCCCCGGCCTGATCATCGGCACCGTCATGGTGCTCCTCGTGCGCCCGCTGTGCGTCATGGCGAGCTCGGCGGCCGCGTGGGTGTTGCGGTTGGGCTGGGTGAGCTGGCGCGACCAGGCGTTCCTGTCGTGGGCGGGGCTGCGCGGCGCGATCCCCATCGTGCTCGCGACCATCCCCTGGGCGTCCGGGGTCGAGGGCTCCAAGGACATCTTCAACCAGGTCTTCGTGATCGTCATCGTGTTCACCCTGCTGCAGGGGCCGACACTGCCGTTCGTCGCCCGGTTGCTCAAGGTGACGGCGCCCGGAGAGGCGCACGACCTCGCGGTGGAGTCGGCGCCGCTGGAGGAGCTCCAGGCCGACCTGCTGCAGATCACGGTGCCGCCGGGCTCGCGGCTGCACGGCGTGGAGATCTTCGAGCTGCGCCTTCCCGCAGGCGCCGCCGTGACGCTGATCGTGCGCGACGGCAGGTCGTTCGTACCCGCCACCACCACCAGGGTCAGGGCGAACGACCAGCTGCTGATCGTCGCCACCGCCTCCTGCCGCGACCAGGTCGAACGCCGGATCCGCGCCGTGAGCCGCAGCGGGAAGCTGGCGGGCTGGTACGGCGAGCGGGGGCTGGAATAGGTGATTGACGGCATCGGTTAGCATTAGCAGTCGCATCCCTCGAGTGCCAAGCCTGAAGGAGAAGCGCGTGCCGACCTACCAGTACGCCTGCAACGACTGCGGTGAGCAGCTCGAGGTCGTCCAGAAGTTCACCGACGACGCCTTGACGGTCTGCCCGAGCTGCGAAGGAAACCTGCGCAAGGTCTTCTCCGCCGTCGGCATCGTGTTCAAGGGCTCGGGGTTCTACAAGACCGACAGCCGCTCGTCGACCTCTGGCGCCTCGACCTCCTCGTCGTCCAAGTCGGCTGATGCGTCGTCGTCCGACTCGTCGTCGAAGTCCTCGGAGAGCAAGTCGGGCGACTCCGGTTCGTCCACCTCCGCTCCCGCGCCGGCCGCAGCCTCCAACTGACCGCGCCGTTCCCCTGGGCGTGTCGCCCGGGTTTTCGGTATGCGCCGGTCGAGCAGGCGTTCGCGTGCGCCGGGCCCCGGTGGCGATCGGGTGGCGCAGGCCCTCCGGCTCGTGATCCGTAGCGGCAGCCCGTCCACAGCGACCCGGCAC